>DATIPJ010000803.1:0-4486 GCA_035472155.1 Kofleriaceae bacterium | reverse complement strand
GATGCACCGGATCCGGACCGAGCGCGCCCGGCGCTTCGCCTGCGAGCAGAACCTGAGCAACCTGCAGTTCCGCCCCGGGCTCGCCGAGCGCCTCCCGCTGCCCGATGCCTCGGTGGACGCCGCGGTCAACGAGTGGACCGGCCCGATCTGGGTGCTCGGGCTCGGTCCGGCGATGGTGCAGGAGATGGCGCGCGTCGTCCGCCCGGGGGGCCGCATCGCCGTCACCCATCGCCTCGTGCAGCTCCGCCTCGGTGCGCTCGACGAGCCGTGGGTCCAGTACAAGGACATCTACCGCTGGGTCCGCGCCGCCTTCGAGCACCCGGACCTGACCATCGTGTCCGAGCGGGTGTGGGGGCAGACGGTGCCGTCCGTGGCCGGCGAGAACGTGCGCAAGTGGATGGAGCAATACATCCCGCGCCTGGTGATCCCCGATGGCGGCACGTTCGGCCCCGATGACCCCGACCCCGGTGCCACCACCGCCGATGTATTCCTGACGATCGTGGCGGAGCGCCGGCGCTCGTAGCGATTCGCCTACGGCGGTGGCGCGGGCAGCGGCCAGCGCGACAGGACGCGCAGCGACGCGGCCTTGGCGATGCACGCCTCGAGCGCACCGCCGCCCGCCTCGGTCGCCCGCATGCACGCGCGCAGCGCCTCGAGACCGGTGAGCGCCAGGAAGCCCGGGGTGATCGTCGATTGATCGGACCACACGCCGCGCTCGAGCGCGCCCCAGCCGATATCGGAGCGCGCGCCCGCGGCGCGGTCGATCATGTAGAGCGCGTTGTCGAACTGCTGCGCCGGCAGTCCGCGTGCGCCGCCGAGGTAGTAGCGGCGGGCCTCGCCGCGCGCCGCCGGATCGGCCCACAGCGAATCGATCAGGAGGCCGACGACCGCCTCGCGCGCAGCGACGTCGAGCGGGCGGTCCTTGGGCATCATACCGAATGCGACGTGGTCGGCCATGTTGACCACCAGCGGACGAGGCAGCTCGCCGCCGGTGAAATCGAACGGCACGGTGTCGCCCTCGGGGCTGTTGCTGTACGGAACCTCGTCGTGGCACTCGCCGCAATGCTGGTCGAGCTTGGCGCGCAGCGCCGGGCTCACCGCCACGCCACCGGTCGGCCCCGCCAGCGCGTGGACGGCCTCGGGCTTCGCGGGGGAGACCGCGCGCGCATCCTCGCGCCAGCGCGCCGCGTAGCGCTGGAGCGCGACCCTCATCGCCGGCTTGAACTTCTTGGTCTCGTTGACCGCGGTCTCGATCGCGGCGACGTCGTCGTCGGTCGCGCGCCCGCCGAGCGCGTAGCTGATGAAGTGGCGCGCCATGCAGCTGCCGAAGTCCGGCTGCTCGGTCGCGAGCTTGGCGAAGCCGATCGGCGTGAGCGGCGCCTCGCCGCGTAGATCGTGAATGTCGCGGCCGTACAGCGGCCCGGCGCCGGTCGCCTGCAGCGATGGAATGAAGTGCACGCTCGCGCGGCTGTCGGGGTAACCGAGGAAGAACTGCGTGCCGTAGTCGAGGCGAGCGTGGCAATTCATGCACAGCTCGGTGTGTGCCAGTCGTTCCCACGAGTCGTGAACAAAGAAGTTATTGCCCGTGCTGTTGATCTCGAGGACCTTGTGGGTGGTGGCGCCGAAGCTGTTGCGCAGGTTGCACCACAGGATCTCGTAGTAACCGCGCTGGCGCTGACGGCGATCGGGCAGCGAGTGCAGGATCTGCGGCGCCGTGAGCAAGCCCGCGTGCTGGCCCGGGCGGACCTCCTCGCGCGGCGCCCATTTGCCCTCGGCCGGCCAGTCGTCGAGGTCCGCGAGCTCGTGCTTGACCCGGTCGCTCTCGAGCGCTTCGCGCTCTCGCTTATCATCCTGTACCTCGCGGCTCCGCCGCTCGAGGCTGCCGATCTTCTGACGCCGGTAGTACAGCTCGACGTTGCGGTCGCGAAACGTCGAGCTCGCAGTGAACAGCGTCGCCATCGGCAGATCGTGCTCGACGACGTAAGCGGTCGTGCGCTTGACCTCGTCCATGAAGCTCTTGTTGAACTCGTTGTACTGATCATCGTCGCGCAGGCAGCGGATCAGGCTCGGGCCGCAGCCGCACAGCGAGTTGGTCTCGAGCTCGGGGGAGCCGACCTCGCTGTCGCACGAAAGCGCCATCGCGGTGCGGTAGCTGTGCTCGTTGGGCGACAGCGTCCACTTGTTCGGGCGGTACGAGTCGGGACAGACCTTGACCTCGCTGTGCAGGTCCCACCACGGATGCACGGCGACCGCCTCGCTCTCGGCGCAGGGCGTTCGCAGGTACAGCGGCGCGCTGGGGCCCGGCGCGTGCTTGAGCACGAACGCCGACGGCACCGCATAGTAGTTGCGGACGTTGACGAACGACGCGAACACCAGCCCCGGGACGACCTCCTGGGCGAACCGCTCGGTCGCGAGCAGCTCGTCGATGTAGCCATCGAGCGGCGCCTGACCGCTGTCGATCTTCTGCGCCCACTCGGCGACGTGGCCCGGGTCGGATGGCAAGCCCATCAGCGTCGACATCGCTCCGAGCAGCTCGGCGGTGGGTGGCGGAGCGGCAGCGGGCGGAGCGGCGTCGCCCAGCGCCGATGCGCCTTGCGGTGCTTCGCCCGAGCCCTGCGCCGGTGGCATCGCCTGCGAGCCGGCGCGGGCGCCGTTGCACCCCGCGAGGAGCGCGGCCGCGGCGAGCGCGGCCACGACGGAGGCCCCACGCGCTGCACCCCCACGCCCTGCACCCCGCGATGCACGCGGGGGGGACTGCCGACCGCTCGCGCGCGTCACACCGCTCCGTCCAGCAGAAACTCACAGACTCGGCCGGTGTAGCCGTAGCGCTCCGGGTCGAGGCCCGCGAGGTGGAGCAGCGTGGTACCCACGTCATCGAGCAGCGGCACGCGGCCGGACTCCGCGCGGTCGCCAGTGCGATAGGCGATCGGGAGGCCCTCCATCCGCGGCCCGGTCTTGCCGAACGATCGGCCCGCGCGAATGCCGGGGCCGGCGAACAGGAGCGACGTCTGCGGCAAGTGGTCCTTGCCGAGCATGTCATTCTGATGCGGAAAGCGGCCGAGCTCCGAGCCCACGACGGTGAGCGTGTTCTCGGCCAGCACGCCATGGCGGTTCTTGCGCGCGTGGAGCGCAGCGAGGTAGTCGTCGAACAGCTCGACGAAGTTGCCGTTCATCTCGGCTTGCTTGGTCTCGTTGCGAATGTGGGTATCCCAGCCGAGCAGCCCCAGATCCACGATCGCGCCGCAGCACAGGTCGTTCTCGAGCAGCCACAGCGCGCGATCGAGGCTGTCGGTCATGCTCTGCACGACGTAGTCGGTCGACCGCTCCCTGGTGATCAGCGGCGGCGCGTCGGCGACGTGCTCGAAGAAATCGGCGACCTCGTCGAGATAGACCCCGGTCTGCTCGGCCTCGCGCCAGCCCGGCGCGCTGCGGCCCAGATCGCGGGCCTGCTGGCGAAACACCCTGGCGAGCGCCGCGAGCTTGTCGGGCGGCGCGTGCTCGGCCTGGTCGAACACATCGCCCTTGCCGAAATAGAACTGATCCGCAGTGCCGAAGTACGCCGGCGTGTGCATGACGCGCGACGATAGATTGATATACGCCACTCCGAGCGGCTGACCGCTCCGCTTGCTCGCGATGATATCGAGTGCGCTCGGGATCCCGTCGGCGATATTGCTCTTCAGGTGGAAGAACTGCTTCTGCCCGGTCTCGTGATTCACGGTCCGGACCTGGACGCCGTTGAGCACGGTCAGCTCGGAGGCCCAGCGCGACAGCGGTGCGAAGTGCGGCCCGAACCGCAGCTCGCCGGCGGTGGCCACGCGGTTGTCGGTCGGCAGCGTGACGATCTGATCGACCTCGCTCGGGGTCTTGGGGTCAGTCGTATACAGCGTATCGTGCCCACCCGACAGCAACATCAGCACCCAGTAGCGTGGATGCGGTGTTGTCTGAACGACCTCGGTGCGACGCTTCGGGCTACACCCCAGCGCGCTCCCCGCGAGCCATGCGCCGGTCCCCAGCCCGAGCTTCAGCAGATCACGTCGCGACGGCACCGTCACGAAGCCAGGGTATCACGTCGATCGTCCCGCCGACCAGCGTGGTCGTGGCCTGTGGCGTCGTAGATCACAATGGGCTCCACGCAAGCCCGAGCGCAAACACGCTCGCATTCTGCGTATTCGCGCCGGTCACGAACAACCGCCCTCCGAGGTTGGCGGCCAGCGCCTCGGTAATCTGATAGCTGACACCCGCGCCGGCGAGGAAGACGTCCTCGGCGAGGATCGCGTCGTGGTACAGGAGCTCGTCCGCTGAAAACGTCATGAGGTTGTCGAAGCTGAGGCCACCGTGCGTGATGCGCATGCTGGCATCGAGATGGATATCGAGCTTCTGATCGAGCAGCTTGTAGCCGACGGTCACGGCCGCGTCGCTCCGGTTCTGCCCGAACCGCTTGGTCTCGGGCGTGCGATCGTACTTCTCGACCAGGCTGAACTCGTAC
>DATIPJ010000802.1:0-2368 GCA_035472155.1 Kofleriaceae bacterium | reverse complement strand
GGCATGGGCGACATCGTCGGCCTGGTCAAGGACTTCGAGCAGGTCGTCGACGCGGAGAAGGCCGAAGAAGACGCCCTCCGCATGCTCAAGGGCAAGTTCGACATGCAGGACTTCCTCGAGCAGATCCGGCTCATCCAGAAGATGGGCTCGCTCAAGGACCTGTTCGAGAAGCTGCCGTTCTTCGGCGGCTCGCTCCCCGAGGGCGTCAACCTCGACGACCGCGAGCTGACCAAGATCGAGGCGATGATCTCGTCGATGACCCGCGAGGAGCGGACCAACCCGCAGGTGTTCGTCGCCACGACGTGGGAAGACTTCATGGCGACCTCGGGCCGCCAGGCCAAGCGCCGCCGCGCCGACTTCAACCCGAGCCGCGTGCGCCGCGTCTCGAAGGGCTCGGGCCGCAGCGAGCAAGAGGTCAAGGAGCTGCTGCAGAAGTTCGCCCAGATGCGCCAGATGATGGTCCAGCTCGGCGCGTCGACCGGCCTCATGGGCAAGATCCCCGGCTTCAAGCAGTTCTCGCAGATGAAGAAGCTGGCCAACATGGACATCAACCAGATCATGGCCGCGGGCGGCGGCCCGGGCGGCCTCCCCGCCGGCCTCGGCGAGGCGGCGGGCCTGCCCAACATGCCCGCAATGCCGGGCGTCCCCACGGGCAACGTCCCGGGCCTGCCCAAGGGCTACACGCCTCCAGGCAGCAAGGCCGCAGTCGGCCACGTCCGCCAGAGCGACAAGCAGAAGTCGCGCGACAAGCGCAAGGCCGAGAAGGCCGCGCGCAAGAAGAACCGCCGCTAGAGCGAGCGCCGATCCCTTCGCGCCACGTGATCAGAATCGATCAGATTCGGAGGCGCTCGACGCGGCCGCGCAGGTGATTGGACCGAAGAGAGCACCACGCGCTGCCGCAACCAGTTCTCCGATCGGAATTGAGAATTCATCTTCAAACGCAGCCTCGTGCGATGTACCGGGCTGTGGGCCGTGGCGCAGGCATGCTCTGCCCGCTGTCGCGAGGCCCGGGCTCGCCTGGCTCGTCCCCCCTCCTTACGAAGGATCGCGATGCGGACCACAGAGCTTGCGTGAGCGCGCAGATTGGCCTCTTGTACGAGGGATGGCGCGCGATGCGACGTTCGATCTCGGCACCGCGCTGGCCAGGCCCGGCTTCACGCCCGCGGCGCGCGATGCCCCCGCGCTCGTCGAGCTGATCGTGCGCGGCGATGAGCCCGCCGCCACGCGCGCAGCACCTGCCCTTGCGAGCCTTCGCGACACCGGGCGCAAGGCGGTCGAGGCGCGGCTGGCGAGAACCGGTGATGGTGGCGCGCGCGGCGATGGTAGTGAGGGCGGCGAGCGCCGCAAGCGCGGCGACCGCGCGGAGCGACGTGCAACGCGTGCGGCGGACTCTGCGTCCAGCGTCGACGAAGGCGCGCGTGCAGCCGGCGTGAACGAGGGTGCGAACGCACGGCTCGTCGGTGTGCTCGGGCTCCTGGCGCGTGCGGGCGATGATCATGCGCGGACCGCGGTCATCGCGCACGCATCCGATGCCGCGCCGCGCGTGAGGCGCGCTGCGGTGGTCGCGCTCGGCAAGCTCGGCGGCGACGACGCGCGGCAGGTGCTGCTCGCGCGCTGGGACGCCGGCGACGCGACACCCGACGAGCGCCGCGCGCTGGCCGAGGCGCTGGGCAAGGTCGGCGGCGATGACGCGCTCGCGAGGCTGCGCGCGCTCGAAACGGGCGACGATGCCGAGCTGCTGCGCCGCCGCGACCGCGCCGTGCTGATGGCCGACCGTTCGGCGAAGCGCGACACCGAATCGCAGATCGCGGTCGATACCGCACCGCCCGCGCCGGTGACGATCCAGCTCGGGTGCCGCGCCGGGCTCGGCGGCCTGCTCCTCGAAGAGCTCGCGGCGCTGGGTCTTGTTCCGCGCACGATCGCCGCACGCGGCGCGCAGCAACCCGGCGAGCCCCGCGAAACGGAGCTTCGGCTGGCGGCGCCGCTTGGATCGCTGTTCGCATCGCGGCTGTGGGCGACGATCGGCGTGCCGATCCGGCTGGCCCCCGCGAGCGACCTCGCGGCGTCGATCACGCAAACGATCATCGCACCGTCGACGCGGGCGCTGCTGCGCGCATGGACGCGCGGGCCGATTCGCTGGCGACTGGGGTTCGCGCACGGGCACAAGCGCGCGATCGTGTGGCGCGTGGCGCGCGACGTGACGGCAGCGGCGCCGGAGCTGATCAACGACCCGACGGCGACGACGTGGGACGTGCTGATCGACGACGAGGCCGGATCGCTCGCGCTGGTGCCGCGCCGGCTCGACGATCCGCGGTTTGCATATCGCGTGGCCGATGTTCCGGCGGCGTCGCATCCAACGGTGGCGGCG
>DATIPJ010000801.1:0-4915 GCA_035472155.1 Kofleriaceae bacterium | reverse complement strand
CCACTCAACCTGGTCGGCGATTTCGGCGGCGGCGCGATGCTGCTCCTGGTCGGGATCCTGATGGCGCTGCACGAGCGTCACTCCTCGGGCCGCGGCCAGGTGGTCGACGCCGCGATGGTCGACGGATCCTCCTTACTGATGACCCTGATGCATGAGCTCCTGGCCCGCGGCGTTTGCGTCTGTCGTATCGACATGATCCCTCAGCGTGGCAACGACTACCTCGAAGCGAGCCAGGCGTCGATCTCGCGAACGAGGTCGGCCTCCCATGGATCGGTGGCCAGCTCGATGCGCGCAGCGCGTACCATCGCGAGGCCTCCTGCGATATCGCGCCGCGTCTCGACGCGCGCGCGGCCCAGGTAGTACCGCGCGTGCAAGAGGTCGGCAGCATCCTCGGCGGTGGTCGGGAGCTTGAGCGCGCGCGCAAGCGGCGCGAAGGCGTCGGCGGGATGTCCGGAGATGATCAGGCACCGCGCCTGGCCGACCAGAGGCCAGATCAGCTGGTCGGCGTTCTGGCCGCGGACCTCCTCGAGCAACGCGAGCGCGCGGGCGTAATCGCGCAGCGCGCGATCGCATTGGCCGCGCTTGGTCTCGAGCTGGCCTCGGTTGTAGAACGTGCTCGCCATGTCGTAGCTCCTGGCGCCCGCCCGCTCGTAGATCCCGATCGCTTCGTCGTAGTCCGCGGCCGCCTCCTCGAGTCGCTCGAGGCGATTGAAGGAGATCGCACGATTGACCAGCAACGCGGCGATCTGCAGATCACCCGGCGACAGCTTCGCGCGATACATCTTCAGCGCGCGATCGTAGACCGGCAGCGCCTCCGCCCAGTGCATCTGACTGTGGAGCATGTACCCGACGGACTTGAGGCTGCTCGCGGTCAACGGTGAGTCGCCCAGGCGTGCCTCGCGGATGCGCGCGGCGATGCGGAACGCAGCGAGCGCCTCGTCCACCTTGTCGTTGCGGTCGTGGACCGCACCGATGGCTTGCCACGCGGTCGCCTCGTCGGGGCTATCGCTGCCGTACAGCGCGCGGCGGCGCTCGATCGCGTCGAGGTAGCTTGCGATCGCAGCGTCGGGCTCGTTGCGCCGAAGGTGCGCCTTTCCGGTCTCCGCCACGATGTCGGCGAGCCGTCCCGCGAACGGCGAGCTCGGTGAAGCCGCGCCCGCTAGCTCGAGCAACTGGCGCGCCTGGGTCAACAGGTCGAGCGACTCCTTGTAGCGCGGCCCCTCATTGAGCGCCTGGGCCTGGCTGTAGAGCAGATCCGCGCGGAGGTCGGACGGATCGCCCGCCCGCAGCACGGCGGCACTCGCGGTAGGAAACAGCGCGGTCGCCTCGTCGAGCTTGCCGGCGCGGGTCGCGAGTGTCGTGATCAAGTCCGACCACGCGAACGCGGCGCTGCGATCGTCGCGCGCACGCGCCGCGACCTGCGTGAGCTCGCGGGCGGCGGCCTGTCGGTCCGCGTGGTCGCCCACGGCCAGCGAGACCCGCGTGCGGACGATGAGCGCCGTCACCAGCGCCGGTGCGTGCTCGAGCTGGCGCGCCTCGGCGACCAGATCGCGCACCTTCGCGGGAAGCCCGTTGAGCCGCCCCGCGCGCTCCTCGATCTCGAGCTCCTGCGCGCGGCGCGCCAGCTCGACCGCTCGCGTGCGCCGGACGAGGTCGCCCGGCGGCGGCAGCGCCTCGCTGAGCGCGTGTGCGTCGGTGCAGGTCGCGAGCGGCGATAGCTCGGTGGCCGCGCGTGTCGCGTGATCGACCGCCGCGAGGTCGCCGGCCTGCTCGACCACGCGCACGGTATCGCCGAATTCGCCGAGCCAGTGGTCCAGGCAGTCCATGCGGCGGTCGAGCAGCGTATCGGACTGGCGGCCCTCGACCCGATTCGCGCGGCAGGCCTCGACGTGCATCGCGCTCCAGTCCCGTGCGCCGGCGTCGAGCACCGATGCGATCCTGGTGTACCTGCCAGCGCCCTGCACCGGGTCGACCGCGGCGAGCTTCGAGCCCAGGCTGGCCCGTCGGGCCGGGCTCCACACCGTGGCCAGCCGCGCCGCGGGCGCCGCACACAGCTCGGGCGCCGAGCGCGCGCTCACGACGATGGCGAGCGCGGCCGCGGCGACCGCCGCCGTCGAGACCACCAGCGCGCGACGCCGGCGAAGCCAGCGCGACAGTCGGGCGAGCACCGAGTAGTTGCGCGCCGCGATCCGCGCCCCCGACTTGAACGCCTTGAGATCGGCCGCGAGCGCACCGGCGTCGGCGTAGCGGCGCGCAGGGTCAGGGTCGAGCGCCTTGCCGATGATCGTCGCCAGGTCCTTGTCGATCCCGGCGCGGCGAAGCACGCGCTCGCGCTGGCGACCGGCCGCGGGCACCGTGTCGAGCGCGCACAGCTCCCAGAGCATGCCGCCGATCGCGTAGACATCCGCCCGCTGGTCGACGTGCTCGCCGCGGCCCTGCTCGGGGGCCATGTACGACGGCGTGCCCAGGATCGCCCCGGTCGCGGTCAGATGAAGGTCGCGCGGGGCGGGAGGCGGTGCGTCGCCGACGACCGGCTCGTCGCGCATCGACAGGTCCTTCGCGAGCCCCCAGTCGATGACGACGGTCTCGCCGAAGTCACCGACGATGACGTTCGACGGCTTGAGATCGCGGTGAATGATGTTGCGGCCGTGCGCATAAGCGATCGCGTCCGCCACCGCGATCACATGGTGGAGCAGGCCGATGCGCTGGTCGACCGTGGGTCGCTCGCCGATCAGGTCGCGCAGCGGCCGGCCGGACACCAGCTTCATCGCGTAGAACGCCGTGCCATCGGGCCAGCGCCCGGCCTCGTGGACCGGGACGATGCCCGGGTGCTCGAGTCGCGCCGTGATCAGCGCCTCGCGCAAGAAACGAAGCTCGGCGACGGGCCCGCCCGAGATCAGCTCCTTGATCGCGACGTCGCGGCCGAGCTCGCGATCGTGGGCCCGCAGCACGCGGCCGAGGCCACCGCGGCCGTGCTCGCCCAGGATCCGGTAGCGATCCGGATCGAGAAACGGCGCGACGTGCGACAAGCCGGCGTCGGGCTCCTCCACCTTCGCACTCGGCGAGGGGTCTTTCGTCCGCGTCGGGTTGTCAGGCGCAGGAGCTGCCAGTGCCGCAGGGTCCTCATGACGGCATCCGTTCACCGGCAGCAACGATAGGATCCCCGTCGGCCGAGATCGAGACCGATCTTCTGTGTGACCAAGATGCGTGCCGCGCGCCACATCTCCGGCGACAAGATCACGTGAAGAGAGATGGTAAGGCCACCTTACCAGCTTGCCACTTGACAGCCCTACCGACGGGCTCTAGGGTCGCACCGCACGTCAAGTCCGGTCGAAAAGGAGACTCCCAATGACTCTTGTGCAATCGAGATGTGGGTATTTCGCGCTGTGCGCGGCGCTCATCGCCAGCTGCAACCTGGCGAATGACGCGGATGACGCGAATGACCCCGAGGGGCCCGCCGAATCGGAGACCGTGCAGGCGGCGACGCCGTGCTCGGTGCCCGGCTTCATCACGACGGTGACTGCGCCCATTGGCTGGGCATCACTGAACGGCGGTACGCGAGGCGGCGGCACCGCCACCGGACAGCTCGTGACCACGCTGGCGCAGTTCAACACGGCGGCCAAGGGCACGACGGCCGCGGTGATCTTCGTCAGTGGCAATCTGGGTCAGGGAACATTCTCGATCGGCTCGAACAAGACGATCATCGGCTGTTCGGGCACCAATCCGACGCTGGGCGGACATGTCAGGGTCTCGTCCTCGACCAACGTCATCATCCGCAACCTCAACATCGTCGGCTTCAATTGCCGGCCGCCAGACGTCGATACCTCGGCCGGCGGTGAGTGCCAAGACGGCGAGGACGCGATCACGGTGCAAAGCTCGCGCAACATCTGGTTCGATCACGACGCGATCTCGGATGGCTCCGACGGCAACCTCGACGTCAACCACGCCTCCGACTTCATCACCGTGTCGAACACCAAGTTCTTCTACTCGTCCGCGCGCCAGGATCCCAACGATACCGGCGCCGCCGGCCACCGGTTCTCGAACCTGATCGGCGGCAGCGACGGCAACGGCTCGGAGGACACCGGCCACCTGAACATCACCTGGGTCAACGACTGGTGGGCGCAGAACGTCGTCGAGCGCCAGGCGCGCGTTCGGTTCGGCAAGAACCACTTCATCAATAACCTGTGGACGTCGTCGGGCAACAACTACTGCATCGGCGTTGGCGTGGGCGCCAACATCCTGACGCAGAACAACGTGTTCGTGAACGTCAAGACGCCGCTCAACACCACGAGCTTCGTCAAGCCCGCCACTGCGCCCAGCGCGATCCGGTCGACCGGCAACATCTTCCAGGGCACCAGCGGTAATGCGCCGGTGGACCTGAATCCCGGCTCGGTGTTCACACCACCGTACTCGTTCACCCTGGCGGCAGCGTCGACCGTCCAGGCGTTTGTCCAGGCCAACGCCGGTCCGAAGTAGCGAGCTTCCGTTTCACGCACTCCGGATCGAATCTGCGCCTGCACGATCGGCGCGCTCCGGATCGATGTGTACCCGCCGCCGCGCGGACATGATATGAGGCGCCATGCTCGAGTCACACGCGTATGCCCGAGTTGCCGTGGTCGTCGTCGTGACTGCGGTGGTCGAGTCGCTGGCCGTCGCTCCCGCGAGCGCGGCCGCACCGGAGGTGACCGTGCTGCGAGATACGCAGCTCGATCCGGCGGCGTTGTATTTTGTATCGTTTGATGGGCTCGTGAACAATGCATCTTATCAGCAAGATGCGATTGTGAGCTTTGCCGGCTTTCAATACGCCGCCTGGTACACGGCGAGCCGCTCGGCGGTGGTGGCTCGCCGCAGGCTCCCCGCCGGCGCCTGGGAGATCGCGGTCCTGCCCCATCCGCTGAGCACCAATGACTCGCAC
>DATIPJ010000800.1:0-5452 GCA_035472155.1 Kofleriaceae bacterium | reverse complement strand
GCGCGTGGCCGTTGGAGGTCTGGTTCTTGGCCGACGGCGTGCGCGAGGTGAGCAGCGTCTTCATGACGCCGTCCTTGACCACGTCGACGCGCTGGGCGGCGACGCCCTCGTCGTCGATCTTGTAGCCGCCGATCAGCGCCTTGCCGGCGCCCTCGCGCGCGGTGGGGTCGTCGGCGATCGAGAGCGTGGCGGCGAGGGCGCGCAGGCCGACCTTGTCGGTGAGCGCGCCGCCGAAGGTCTTGGCCTCCTGCGGGTTCAGGCCCTCGGGCACCGGCGTGCCGCCGAGGTGGGGCGCCAGCGTCGAGCGCAGGAGCCCGACCGCGCCTTCGCCCTCGAACAGCACCGGGCCGGAGTAGTGCTCCATCACCGGCGCCTTCTGGAGCGCCGCGATGCTCTCGATCAGCTTCTTGGTGTTGGCCTTGAGCTCGTCGTCGTTGGGCAGGTCCTTTGCGGTGTGCCCGTAGCGCAGGAAGTACTGCTTGAGCAGCTGGCCATCGTCGGCCTGGCCGCTCGCCGCGACGACGATGCCGCTCGCGCGCCGGGTGTCGGTGACGTTGGTGCCCTCGGTGGTGAGGTACCAGCGGCGCTCGAGGTAACTGGTGACGGAGACCCGCGAGTCGCGGATCGCAGGCTGATCGCGGAACGCCGCCGACAGCGTCTTGGCGCGGGTCTCGAGCTCGTCGAGCGACTCGAGCGGGGCGACCAGGACCGCCTCCTCGCTGACCACCGGCTTCTCGGTGGTCCAGCCCGGGATGTCCGCCCGGTTGCCGCCGGCCTTGCGCGCCTCTTGCTTCGCGCGCATCTGGATCAGCGCCTCCTTGTAGGCGGCGTCGGTGACCAGCCACGCGGCGCGCCGAGCGATCCGCGGGGTCGCCTCGAGCGGCAGGTTGAACGCGGCGACCGCGTCGAGCTCGTCGGCGCCGGGCACCACGAAGTTGCCGTTATCGAACTGCGGCGACCCCACGCGCACGCGCGCCTCGAGGTTGACGAAGTGCCGGTTGCGCTTGCTCGTGGTGAACCCGAGGCTCGCAGCGCAGTCGTTGACGTCGACCTCGGTGATCTTGTACGCGATGTGATACGGCTTGGCCGCGCCCGGGATCTCGAGCTGGACCATCGCGCGGTTCATCTCCTCGGCGACGGCGTCGAGGATCTCGTTGGTCACGGCCTTGGACGGCGGGCCGAGCGGCGCGGTCGCCTTGGGCGGCTCCTTGCCGGCCTTCGACACGTCGCGGTCGACCGGCTTGGGGTCGGCCTTCGGCGCCGGCTTGGCCTGCTCGGGGCCGGCGGGCGCCTCGCCGGGCGCGAGCAGCGCGCACAGGCTGAACAGCCCGAGCCCGAGACCCGAGGCAGCAAAAAACGTGCGGGACGTGCGCGAGTGCTGGTTCATGGCCGCTCCGATTGGCGAATCGCCGGCGGTTGCAACAGGGGTGGGCGATCCGGGGGAACGAAGCCTTTCTCGACCTCGACCTTCTCGATCAGGAGCGACGGCGCCGACGCAGAGACCGGGACCCAGCCGCTCTCTGCGCCGCACACGCCGTTGAATGTCTCGATCTCTCGGCTCGCGGCGCGGATCGACTGCAGCGCGACCAGCGGCGTGCCGCTGATATCGATGCCGCGCACGAGCTCGCGCCGCCCGTCGGGATACAGCCGGTACGCCATCACCGGGTTGACCTTGAACGCCTGCGGCGCGAACGCCGAGGTGTTGGTGAAGCCGCCGCTGATGTCGGTGAAGATCATGCCGTACGGCCGGCCCTGCTTCTTGATCTCCTCGATCAGCGCCTTCTCGAGGTCGGTGCGCGCGACGCTCTTGGTGACCTCGACGACGAGGTTGCCCTGGCGCGCCACCGGCGGCAGACCCGGCGAGCGCCGGCCGTGGCCGTTGGAGTGCGCGAAGCCCTGGATCGGGTTTCGCCCCATGAGGAACCCGACAAGCTTTCCGTGGTCGACCAGGCTCACCCGGCGGGCGCGCACGGCTTCATCGTCGAACCGGTAGAAGCCATTGAGCTGCACGCCGTTGAGCGTGGTGATCTGCGGGTCGTCGTAGACGCTCAGCCACGACGGGGCAATGTCCTTGCCGACGTACGACGCGAAGGTCTGCCCCGACGTCAGGTCCTTCTGGCGGTGGCCCTCGATGCGGTGCCCGAACACCTCGTGGAAGAACACGCCGGCGGCGCGTCCCTCGAGGATGGCGGGCCCGACGTAGGGGTCGGCGAGCGGCGCATCGTGCAGCGCGTCGAGATCGGTGGTGACCGCGGAGATCATCTTGTCGACCTCGGCATCGCCCGGCAGGTCGGCGGGCGTGCGGCCGAACCGCTGCTCGAGGCGCGACAGGTTCATGCCGTCATCGGCCTTGACCCCGACGGAGACCGACAGTTGAGCGTTGGTCCACGACACCTGGATCTGGCTGCCCTCGCTGTTGACCATGTAGGCGGAGCTCTGCTGGAACACGGCGTTGCAGGTGCCGCGCGTCGCCTGGCCCTTGAGCGCCTTCGAGGAGCAGCGCTTGAGCCGCTCGACCCACGCGGCCTTGTCGAAGGTGAGCTTCTTGGCGGCCTCGACGTGGACCTCGACCTTCTCCTGCGAGAAGTCGGGAGCCGACTGGCGGGCCTTGAGCGTCGACTGGTCCTGGCGGACGTAGCCGAGCGCGCTGACCGCCTCGCGGTAGCGCCGGTCGGTCTCGATCCAGAGCGCGTTGGACAGCGCCTGCTTGTCGTCGCCGAACGGGACGATGCCGCGCCGGGTCAGCGGCGCATTGAGCCCGTTGTTGTCGTCGGCGAGCGCGCGCGTGCTGTCGAGCTCGGGCTTGCCGACCCGGACCTCGACGTCGAGGTTGCGCACCGTGTCGTCGCTGTCGATGATCAGCGCGCCGCCCTCGGACTCCATGTTGACGATGCGCTGCTCGACGAGCTGGTACGCCAGGTAGTGCGCCGGATCCTTCTGCTTGGACAGCCCGGCCATCTCGCGCTCGTTCTCGCCCTTGAGGATGTCGAGGATCGGCGAGCGCTGGTCGGGCGCGTCATTGTCCATGGGCCCGCTGGTCGTGACCTCGATCTTGGCTGGGATCGAAGGGAGGTCGACCCGGACCTCCCCGGTTGCCGCCCCGCCGGGGGGGAGGGGGGTCGCGGGGACCGTACTGGCCCCGCCCCCTGCGCACGCGCTCACGGAAATCCCGGCGAGCACGCCGAGCGGAAGCATCCATCGCATATGCCGAAACACTAGCACGGCTATAATCTGCGCCACCTTGTCGTTGGCTCGTCCTACCGCGCTGGTCATCCACGATGATGGTGAGGCGCTCGACCTGCTGACGCGGCTGTTCGAGGCGAACGGCTTCGAGGTCATCACGGCGGTGACAGGGTTCCGCGCGCAGGCACACCTCGAGGGCGGTCGGCCGATCGAGGTGGTCGTCGCCCCGTGGGACGCGGCGCACTCGATCGGCGGCGAGGTCTATCGCTGGTCGCTGCAGCAGCGCTACGACCTGCGCGACGCGTTCGTGTTCCTCGCCGGCGAGCTGTCGCCGGACTTCGATCGGCTCGTCGCGGGGCGCTGCCTCGCGGTGCCGATGCAGCGCGCCGCCGAGGTGATCCGCGTGGCGACCGCGGCGGTGCGGCGCCGCAAGCAGCTCGAGGTCGCGCGCGACTCGCTCGAGGAGCCCGACGACAGCAAGCCGACGCTGCTGCTCGCCGACGACGAGCCGGTGCTCCTCATGGTGATGTCCGAGCTCCTCAGCGACGCGGGCTACGCGGTGTCGCACGTCGAGAGCGGGCACGGCGCGATCCTGCTCCTCGAGAATTCCGAGTTCGACGTGATCGTTTCGGACTGGAACATGGACGACGGCAACGGCGCCGACATCTACCGCTGGATCGTGCAGGCCAAGCCGCACCTGGCCGAGCGGGTAGTGTTCCTCGCCGACGAGGAGGCCGAGGACGCCACCGCGGTTGCGCCGGGGCGGCCGATGTTTCGCAAGGGCGCAGACTCCGCGGCGCTGGCCGAGGTGCTCGAGCAGATTGCGCGCGCGGCTCGCCCTTAACAATGTGTTCCAGGGCGCTGGCTTGCCGCCTCGCTGCGACCTGCCCACGATGTCGTATGCGACCCAGCCGGCGCGACGTGCTGCGGGCCCTCGCGGCATCCGCGCTCGTGGGCTGCAAGGAGACGGCGATGACTGCGACCTCGACCAAGGCAATGCCCGTTCTGTTTCAGGCGCATGGTGCGCCGCCGCTGCTCGACGACGCGGGCTGGATCGGCGAGCTCGCGGGCTGGGCCAAGGCGCTGCCGCGGCCGCGCGCGATCGTCGTCGTGTCGGCCCACTGGGAGGCGCGCCCGATGTCGATCGGCGCCACCCGCCCGCTGCCGCTGATCTACGACTTCTACAACTTCCCCGAGAAGTTCTATCGCCTGCAGTATCCGTCGCCGGGCGCGCCCGACGTCGCGCAGCGGATCCGCGAGCTGATGGCCGCTGCGAACATCCCGTGCACCGACGAGCCCGAGCGCGGCCTCGACCACGGCACGTACATCCCGCTGATGTGCATGTATCCCGAGGCCGATATTCCGGTGCTCCAGATCTCGCTGCCGAGCGAGGACCCCGCGGAGCTGCTCGCCATGGGCCGCGCGCTGGCGCCACTGCGCAATGAAGGCGTGCTGCTGATCGGCAGTGGCTTTTTGACCCATAACCTGCGGGCGCTCTCGCTGCGCGAGACCCCGGGCTGGGCGCGCGACTTCGACGGCTGGTCCGCCGATGTGATCGCGCGGCGCGACGTCGATGCGCTGCTCGACTATCGCCACCGCGCGCCCGGCGTGCGCGAGTCGCTGCCGACCCACGAGCACTTCGTGCCGGTGATCGTCGCCGTGGGCGCCGCGGGCGAGAGCACGGTGACATTCCCGATCACCGGCTTCTGGTGGGGGGGCGCAATGACCCGTCGCTCGGTGCAGTTCGGCTGATACATTCGCGCGCCATGCAAGCGCGCATCCTCGACGGTGACAAGCTCCGGACCACGACCAGCCCGGCGGAGATCCGGACCGCGCTCGAGGCGAACCAGCGGATCTGGATCGACCTCGAGCGCCAGTCGACCGACGCCGATGCGCTGCTGGGCGACGTGCTCAAGCTCCATCCGCTGACGATCGAGGACATCTGGGCCGAGCGCTCGCGCCCCAAGATCGACGACTTCGATCCCTACCTCTACCTGATCGTCCACGGCATCGGCGCCGCCAAGCACGACAAGCTCCAGACCGTCGAGCTCGACATCGTGATCGGCCCCAACTGGCTGGTCACCCATGACCCGGCAGGGCTGGTCAGCGACGACGTCGGCACCGAGCTCGATCACACGCCGCGCCTTCTCGTCAAGGGCGTGGCGTGGGTGGCGCACGCGCTGCTCGACCGCGCGGTCGACGGCTACATGCCGGTGATCGACCAGCTCGACACCGAGATCGAGCAGCTCGAGAACGACACGCTCGACAA
>DATIPJ010000799.1:0-6898 GCA_035472155.1 Kofleriaceae bacterium | reverse complement strand
GGGCCCGCGGCATCCGTCGCTGCGCCGCGGCGATCCACGCGCGGGTCATCTGCTTCGAACACGGGATCGGCCAGCACGGCCACGGTCGTTCGCGCGGCCTTGTGCGTGGGAGCGCGCTCGCGCAACCGCCCGAGCGCGGTGATCGAGGGCAGCAACACGACCTCGTGATCGGCGACGAGCGGGGGGGCCGCACCGTCCGAGCCGCCCCGGGCCCGCTTCGGCCTCGGGGCAGGCAGCGCGGCGAACGGGACGTACTGCAGGGCGCCATCGGCGACGATCGCGATCCGCTCGCGATCGAGGTGGTCCGCCAGCGGCTCGAGCACGAGCCGCGTCAGCTGTGCGCCCGCCGCCTCCAACCGCCGGGTGCGGCGATCGGCGTCCGCGGCTTCGCGCGGCGGTGGGGTCGCGAGCAGCTCGTAAAACGCGCGCGCCGCTGCAGCGATCTCTGCCCGCGGTGCCAGCCGCGCTGCATGGATCCCGCTGCGGGTGATGGCCCAGGCGTAGCTCGCGCGCTCGCCGAGCGAGAGCTCCACGACCACCGTGCGATCGTCGAGCAGCCGATGCGCGTCGAGGGTGTCGGCCGCGGCATTGGGGGCCGGCGCAGGCGACTCGACGCCGGCGCTGGTGAGCAGATCGATCAGCGTCCGGGCGCGCTTGCGCTCGCTGGCCTCCAGGGCCTGCCGGTCGAGCCCGCGCCGCGGACGGGCGGTGTCCATCGTCATGAGGAGGTCGATCAGCAGCTCGTACGCGTCCTGTGCGGAGGTGAAGAACGCAGCGCGCAGCCTGGAACCCTCGACGCGCGCTCGCGCCGCCTCGAGCAGCGCGATGGCCGAACCGACCGCGTCGCGGGCCGCCGGGAGGTCGCCCTGCGCGCGCCGCAGCTGCGCGCCGTGGAACAGCGCCGTGGCTTCGGCCCCCGGATCATCGATGGAGCGGCTCGCAGCGAGCGCCTGGGCAAACACGCGCGTAGCCGCCGCAACGTCGCCCGTGTCCTGCCGGAGTCCGGCGAGCTCGAGCAAGCTGTAGGTCTCGCCGGATCGGTCGCCGATCTCATGCTGCACCCGGAGCGCTGCCGCGAGGTTCTCGTCGGCGGCAGCGGTCTCGCGCCGCAGCCGATGCAGGGTTCCCAGGTAGGTCAAGGTCGCGCCTTCCCCATGGCGGTCGGCGATCGCCCGCTGGATCGTCAAGTCCTGGTTCGACAGCTCGATCGCCTTCGCAAGGTCTCCCCGGAGCCGCTGTGCGTGGCTCAGCCAGCCCAGAATGAATGCTTCGCCCCGGCGATCTCCGGTCCGACGGCTCAGCACGAGCGCGGTGCCTAGCACTTCCTCTCCGCGCTCGAGATCGCCGGCCCCCAGCGACAGCGCGCCCAGGTTCTGGAGTGCGACGCCCTCTGCCGCGGTATCGCCGGCCGCGCGGGCGAGCGGGAGGGCTTCCTCGTAGGCCGACCGCGCGCGTCCGCGGTCGCCGAGCATTCGATAGGCGACGCCGATGTTCGACAGGCTCGTCGCCTCACCGGCGAGGTCGCCTCCCTCCCTCCGCAACGGAAGCGAGCGCTCGTAGAACGCCAGCGCCGTGCGCGCGTCGCCGAGGTTCTTGTACGCGGATCCAACGTTACTGAGGATGCGGCCTTCCACGCTCGGCAGCCCTAGCTCGTGCGCGATGGGGAGCGCGCGCTGGTAGTACACGAGGGCCGCCCGAGAGTCTCCGAGCGACCAGGTGGTCACCCCGAGGCCGTTGAGCGAGTTGGCCTCGCCTCTGCGGTCGCCGGCGGTCCGATACAGCGCGAGAGCGGCCTCGGCGGCGGCGAGCGCCTCGCGCGTCGACCCCTGGCCGATCTGCAGTTCCCCGATGGCCGTCCATGCGTCGGCTTCCTCGCGCGCATCCCCGATCCGATGCCAAGCCTCGCGCGCTGCGCCGTAGCGCTTCATCGCTTCCCGCGTGGTCTCGGCGGTCTGCGCGGCCGCCAGCCGTGCCCCATCCGCGTACGCCTTCACGGCCTGCATGCGGACGCGATCGTCGTCGCGGGCAGCGCGCGGACGATCCAGGGTCAACCGATAGTGGCCCGACCGCCGCCCCTTGCCGGGAACGACCAGTTGCAATTCATGGACGCCGGAGCGCTCGGCGATCATCGAGAGTCGCAGCGGGGCGTCGCCGCCGTCCGGATCGCGAGCCTCGGCGATGATCGCCCCTGCCGGGTCGAGGACCGCCGCCACGAGGGGCACGCCCTGCGACTCGATCGTGACATGGACGTAGTGACCCGCCCTGGCATAGAAGACGTGGGAGACGGTCGTGCCCACCATCGCTTCGCCCTCGATGCGCGCGCCGGGGAGGAGGTGTTGCGCCGACGCTGGGCCCGCTCTCTCGCCTTGTCCGGTGAGCGTCAAGGCGGCGAAGACCACGATGAGCCCCTGGACCACCGAACGCGAAGACCTTGCCGACAACCTGTTCGCCAGCATAGGCCGGTTTTCAGGCAACCGAACAGCGTCGTGAGCCCCGTGCGTTTCCGCTCGGGCCCGTCCGGCCGCCTCTCCCGGATGCCGCGATCCACTGCAACGGTCCGCGGCACCACGTCGTGGGTGTGTTCAGCGCTGCAGCCGGTGCGCGACGTGATGAGTACGTCCGACGGCTGGATGGCCTTTCGGCTCTTGGGCTACCTGGTCCGCATCTGGGAGCGCTGGCTGGCCGATCATCCGCGAGCCCACGCGCTTCCGGTGATCGTGCCGGTGGTGCTGTATCACGGCGCGCAGCCGTGGTCAGCGCCCCTCGCGCTGGACGCCTTGCTCGACATCCCGGAGGCCGTGAGGCCTGCGATCACCCCGCACGTGCTGCGGTTCGCGTACCTGGTGGACGACCTGTCGGAGGTCCCCGACGAGCAGCTGCGATCACGCGCCAAAACCGCGCTAGGCCGCCTGGTGGAAGCATGCTTCAAACATGCGCGGACGCGGGCGGATCTCCTGGATGTCCTGAGCGGCTGGGCCGACGTTGTGCGCGAGGTGGTTCGCGCTCCCCGCGGACTGCAAGCGTTGGCGCTCGTGATCCGCTATATTCTGCTCGTCAACGACCATGTCGAACCCGAGACGCTGCAAGCATTTCTGGAACGCGTGGCTGGGCCCGAAGCGAGGGACGCTGTCATGACGGCCGGAGAGAAACTCATCCAGCAGGGCGAAGAGCGCGGCTTCCAGCAGGGCGAACGAGCACTTCTCCTGAAGTTGCTGCGGAAGCGCTTCGGGAGCCAAGTTGACGATGCGACGGAGCGGCACCTGGAGACTGCGTCCACCGAGCAGATCGCCATCTGGGCCGAGCGGGTGTTGTCTGTGGCGACGCTGACCGAGCTCCTGGCAGACTGATCGCGGACCGCGAGTCCGCGCGGCTGGGTTGCGATCACCAGGAGATTCAGATGGAGAAGCGACAGCTCGGGAAGACAGGTCTGGAGGTCTCGGCGATCGGCCTCGGGTGCATGGGCATGAGCTGGGGGTTGGGTCCGGCGCCCGACCGCGGTGAGATGATCAAGGTGATCCGGGCGGCGTATGACCGCGGCGTGACGCTGTTCGACACGGCGCAGGTCTACGGACCGTTCGTGAACGAGGAGCTCGTCGGTGAAGCGCTGCAGCCGGTGCGCGACAAGGTCGTGATCGCGACCAAGTTCGGCTTCGACCTGCAGGAAGGCAAGGTCGCAGGCCTCGACAGCACGCCGGCGAACATCCGACGCGCGATCGAAGGCATGTTGAAGCGCCTGCGCACCGACGTGATCGATCTGCTGTATCAGCACCGCGTCGATCCGAAGGTGCCGATCGAAGAGGTTGCGGGGACGGTGAAGACCCTCGTCGCCGAAGGCAAGGTGCGCCACTTCGGGATGTCGGAGGCAGGCGCGAACAACATCCGGCGCGCGCACGCGGTGCAGCCGGTGACCGCGCTGCAGAGCGAGTACTCGCTGTGGTGGCGCGAGCCCGAGCGAAGCGTGCTCCCGACGCTCGAGGAGCTGGGCATCGGGTTCGTGCCGTTCAGCCCGCTCGGCAAGGGCTTTCTGACCGGCAAGATCGACGAGTCGACGCAGTTTGACAGGTCGGACTTCCGCAACACGGTGCCGCGCTTCGAGGCCGAGAATCGCAAGGCGAACCTTGCGCTGGTCGAGGGTGTCAAGCGGGTCGCGTCGCAGATGCAGGCAACGCCAGCACAGGTCGCGATCGCGTGGGTGCTCGCGCAGCATCCGTGGATCGTCCCGATTCCGGGCACGACGAAGCTCGACCGGCTCGAGGAGAACCTCGGCGGCGCGGACCTGACGCTGTCGGCCGATGACCTGCGCGCGCTCGATGCGCTCGGGGAAGGCCAGGGCGCGCGCTACAGCGAGGCTGCGCAGCGGATGATCGATCGCTGAGCTCGGGCGAGCTCGCGATTCCGGATCATCGCGGTGGAATATCGGCGCGTCCGCGGTGCGCTCCCATTGCACGCGCCTGGTGATTTCCCTGTGCGGTTCCGCTACGCGCTGTCATTCCGGATGCCCGCCTCCGCCGGATCGCCCGCGAACCGCAGAAGGTCAGGCCCCGGAGGTCGTGCGTGCCGGTGAGACAGCGGTAAGGTTCCAGGCGCCGCGCGTTCGCCGGACGGCGATGGTCGCTACGCTTGCTCAGGCAGCTGATTGAGATGTCCACCGACGCTAACCCCACCCGCCGCTTGAGCGATGCGCACCGGCGGCGCGCGGTGGTGCTGGCGGTGCGCCCTGTCGTCGACGGCGGGCGCTATCCGGCCAAGCGCGCGCTCGGCGAGCCGCTGGTGGTCGAGGCCGACATCGTGGCGGATGGCCACGACGCAATCCGCGCGGTCGTCCTCGACCGGGCGCCGGGCGCGGAAGCCTGGCGGGAGACCGAGCTGGTGCACGCGGCCAACGATGCGTGGCGCGCGACGATCGAGCTGCCCGCGCTGGGCCGACATCATTATACGGTGGTGGCGTGGGTCGACGCGTTCGCGACCTGGCGGCACGGGCTCGTGCGCAAGGTCGCCGCGGGGGTCGACGTGGGGCTCGAGCTGCTCGAGGGCGCGCTGCTCGTCGAGGCGGCGCGGGCGCGCGGCGGCGACGCGTCGCTCGAGAGGTGGGCGCGGGCGCTGCGCGGCCAGGGCCCGTCACCCGGGGCAGGCGCGGCCTATGCGTCGGAGGCGAGCGCCATGCCTGCGATGACCGCGCGGATCGCGGCAGCGACCGACGCGGGGCTCGCGGCGGCGATGGCGCGCGCGCCCGACAAGAGCCACGCGACGCGGTTCGACCATGTCCTCGAGGTCGTCGTCGAGCGCAGGCTGGCGGCGTGCTCGGCATGGTACGAGCTGTTTCCGCGCTCGACGCGCAGCGACGGCAAGCACGGCACGCTGCGCGATACCGAGGCCCGCCTCGACTACGTCGCCGAGCTCGGCTTCGACGTGCTGTACCTGCCGCCGATCCATCCGATCGGGCGCGCGTTTCGCAAGGGCCCCGACAACACGCCGAACGCCGGCCCCGACGACCCGGGCAGCCCGTGGGCAATCGGCGGGCCCGAGGGCGGCCACACCAGCGTGCATCCGGCCCTCGGGACGCTCGCCGACTTCGATCACCTGGTGGCGGCGGCGCGCCAGCGCGGCCTCGAGCTCGCGCTCGACATCGCGTTCCAGGCCTCGCCCGATCATCCGTGGGTCCGCGAGCATCCGTCGTGGTTCAAGTCGCGGCCGGACGGCAGCATCCAGTACGCCGAGAACCCGCCGAAGAAGTACCAGGACGTCTATCCGTTCGACTTCGAAAGCACCGACTGGCAGGCGCTGTGGCAGGCGCTGCGCGACGTGTTCGTGTTCTGGTGCGAGCGCGGCGTGCGAGTGTTCCGCGTCGACAACCCGCACACCAAGCCGATCCGGTTCTGGGAGTGGTGCCTGGCCGAGGTCCAGGCGCGCTACCCCGATGCGATGTTCCTCGCCGAGGCGTTCACCCGGCCCAAGCTGATGTACGCGCTGGCCAAGTCCGGGTTCTCGCAGTCGTACACGTACTTCACGTGGCGCACGACCAAGGCCGACCTCGAGGCGTACGCGACCGAGGTCGCGACCAGCGCGGTCGCCGATTACTTCCGCCCGAGCTTCTGGCCGACGACGCCCGACATCTTCCCCGAGCACCTGGTCCACGGCGGCCGCCCGGCATTCGCGATGCGCCTCGTGCTCGCCGGCACGCTCGCGGCCAGCTACGGCATCTACGGCCCGTCGTACGAGCTCGGCGAGCGCGAGCCGCGCCCCGGCGTCGAGGAGCTGGCGCGCAACGAGAAGTACCAGATCCGGACCTGGGACCTCGACCGGCACGACTCGCTGCGCCACATGATCGGACGGCTGAACCGGGTCCGCCGGGCGCACCCCGCGCTGCACGGCAATCGCTCGCTCCGGTTCCACGCCACCGACAACGAGCTGGTGACCTGCTACTCCAAGCACACACCGGATCACAGCGACATCCTGCTCATGGTCGTGAACCTGGACCCGCATCACGTTCACCGCGCCTGGCTGACGCTCGACCTCGCGGCGCTCGGCCTGACCGCCGATGACAGCTTCCAGGTTCATGATCTCCTGGGCGACGCGCGCTATACCTGGCGAGGCGCGCGCAACTTCGTCGAGCTCGTTCCGGACCAGGCGCCGGCGCATATCTTCGAGGTTCGCCGCTTCGTTCGCAGCGAAAACCAATTCGAATACTTCTTATGACCGATATTGCTCTTTCCGATGATCCACTGTGGTTCAAGGACGCGATCATCTATGAGATCCACATCCGCGCGTTCCAGGACTCGACCAATGACGGTATCGGCGACATCAACGGACTGATCGACCGGCTCGATTACCTGGCGGACCTGGGGATCACGGCGATCCGGCTGTTGCCGTTCTACCCGTCGCCCCTCAAGGACGGCGG
>DATIPJ010000798.1:0-23100 GCA_035472155.1 Kofleriaceae bacterium | reverse complement strand
TCTCGAGCTCGCGCTCGCGGCCGGCGCGCACAGCCATCGCCTCGAGGAGCCCGGCGCGCACCTCGTCGGCGCGCGGGCCCGCCGGTGCGCGCTCGAGCAGCGCCATGCCCTGGTCGAGCAGCTGCTCGGCACTGGCGCCGTCGCCGGCGCTGGCCGCCATCGCGGCGCGCAGGTTGTAGAGCTCGGCGCGCGCCTGCAGCCGCTCCGGCCGCCCAGCGGACGCACCGGCGCCCTGATAGTACGCCTCGACGCGGTCGGTGACCCCCGACAGCAGATCGAGCCGGCTGATCGACGTCAGGCGATCGCGCAGCTCATAGAACAGCAGCCGCACCAGGTCCTCGGCGGTGGCGCGCTCGCGCTCGGCGATCTGCTGCTGAGCCTCGGCGCGATCGCGCGCGGCCTGGAGCCGCCGCACGCTCACGCCGGTGACGGTCCCGACCGCGATCGCGCACAGCGCGGCGAGGACGAGCGCGCCGCGGCGGTGGTGCACCAGCCGGGTCAGGTGCGTGTGCGACGCCAGGCGCGGCCGGGCTGGGGGTCCGGGTGGCGGTCCGGTCGGCATCTGGCGCAGCTCGCCCCCCGGCGCGCCGGCGACACGTTCGCGCTCCTCGAGCGCCACCGCCATCGCGCGTGCGATGATCGCCGCCAGATCGCCGGCCGCTTCACGGGGATCGAGCCCGCTGCGGCCCACCGAGGCATCGCGGTGATCGATCCTACCGCCGTCCACCGCGGCATCGCGGTAATCGAGCCCGCCGCCGCCCCCCGAGGCATCGCGGTGATCGAGCTCGCCGCGCCGCACCAAAGCATCGCTGTGATCGAACTCGCCGCGGCTCACCGAGGCATGCGGGGGATCGAGCCCGCCGCCCACCGCGGCGCGGTCACCGCGCCCAGCGCGACCCACCGAGGCATCGGGGTCATCGAGCCCAGCGCGACCCGGCGAGGGATCGTGGTCACCGCGCCCAGTGCGACCCGGCGAGGGATCGTGGTCACCGCGCCCAGCGCGACCCGGCGAGGGATCGTGGTCACCGCGCCCAGCGCGACCCGGCGAGGGATCGTGGTCACCGCGCCCAGCGCGACCCGGCGAGGGATCGCCGTCATCGAGCTCGGCGCGACGCGGGGCGGCAATGCCGCCGCCCGCGTTGGCGCCGTCGCGCAAGAGCGAGCCGACCACGGCCGCGCAGCGCGCGCAACGCGCGAGCTCGTCCTCGACCCGCTGGCGCGCAACCTCGTCGAGCCCGCCGTGCAGCAGGTCGAGGATCGTCCGATCGTCCAGGCAGCTCATGAGGCTCCCCGCGGTGGTGCGTGCGTCACGCGACGACGCCGGGTTTGTTGCTCCGCGATGCGACTTCTCGCTCGCTGCCTGGTTAGTCCATCAGAACACACCGTCGATGTCCAGCGTGTGATTTCTATCAACAGATGATTGGCACTCGCGTTACCGACAAGGACCTCGCTCGTATGAGCGTTATTCCGTCGCGCGACGAACTTGCAGTCCGAGTGCACCTCATTGCCATTGTGCGGCGCGACCACCAAACATCGTTGTACGGCCACGCACACGATCTGTCGCTGGTGTCCCAGGCGTGCACTGCGGGGCGCTTCCGGTGACCGCATCGCAGGACCGGGCCGAGGTGCTCGCGCGGGCGTGCGCGTGGATCGACACGCGCCTCGAGACCAGCTTCCGGCTCGCGCCGTTCGACGGCGACCGACGCGAGGGCCCGTTCTGGGCCTCGCTGCGGGCGATCGGCGAGCTCGCGCATGCGGCAGACTTCTTGATCCGTAATCCATGCTCGGCGGCAGTCGCGCTCGGCCGCCGCTGGCTCGATCACGCCTGGCGCGAGACTGCGGGCGGAGACGTGATCCGCGCCGCGCTCGCAGCCGATCCGCGGTTTCTCCCCGGCGCGCTCGCGTTCGTGCCGTTCCAGCTCGCCGGCTGCGACCGCACCGATGTCCATGAGGTCATCGCGCGCCAGCTCCGGTTCGCGGCGCTGCCGCCGCTCGACTGGACGTTCGTCGTCCCGGCGCTCGAGCTGCTCGGGATCCCGGCTGCTCGCCATCGCCCGCTCGCCGCGCCGTGCAGCGTGCTGGCGCGCCAGCTCGGCCCGGGCATGCCGCGCGACGCCGCCTACGTCCTGGCGCACGAGTGCAGCTACGCCGCGCGCTGGGGCCACGAGCCGCCGCGCCTCGGCGACGCCGCGACCCGCTACGTCCTCGCGATCCTGCCGGCGCTGGTCGCACGCGCCTGCACCGACCACGAGACCGATCTGCTCGCCGATCTGGTCCTCGCCAGCTGCACCCTGGGCGTGCCGGTCGCGCCCGCCGCGTTCGACGCCCTCGAGCACGCCCAGACGCTCGACGGCAACGTCGCCGAGCGCGCGCGGCGGTCATCGCCCGCGCTGCGCTTCCAGCGCCTCTCGCACCCCACGCTCGACCGCACGTACCACACCACGATGGCGACCATCATGGCGTGGGCGACCATGGCGTGGGCGAGCTGACGGCCGTCACGCCTTGGGCAAGATGTCGTCGACCGCGATTGCGACATCGGGCAGCGCCGCCGGGCGCAGTGTTTCGCCGGTCCCCAGCGTGCGGACCTCCGTGTAGCGCTCGCCGCGGGGGGTCGAATAGATCTCAACGGCGCGCGCTCCGAGGTTGACGATCCAGTACTCGCCGATCCCGGCGGCGGCATAGACAGCGGCCTTGGTCCGATCTGTCCTCAAGCTCGAGTCCGAGACTTCGATGACCAGCAGGGCGCCGGTAGGATGCTCTGTTTCGTAGTGCCCGAGCGGCACGACCGCGACATCCGGCTCCGGCTCCGAGTCCTCGGAAAGAGCGAGTGGAGACTGGACGCGCACAGTGAATCGGTCCAGTCGCCGCACCAACAACTGCATCAGCTTCTGCACCGTGGAGGCATGCGGCGCGTACTGTGGCGACATCTTGACCAGCACTCCCCCGATCAGCTCGACCCGCTCGTTGTTGAACAGACCGAGCTCGACCATCTGGTCGTACTCCGATCGCTTCAACGGCCGAACCCGATCAGGTTCGATCGACCGCGCAACGGAACCAGACATACGTCAGATCTACCATACGCGCGCCGCGCCGCGATCGCCGATCTCGTCGAGCATCGGCTGCTCAGACGACTCAAGGCTTCAGCGCCGCGATGCCCGGCAGCTCGAGGCCCTGCACGAACTCGAGCGAGGCGCCGCCGCCGGTCGACACGTGCGAGACCTTGTCGGCGAGCCCGGCCTTGGCGATCGCCGCCGCCGAATCACCGCCGCCGACGACGGTCAGCGCGAGCTTGTTGTCGGCCAGTGCGCGCGCGATCGCGACCGTGCCGGCTGCGAAGCTCGGCTTCTCGAACACGCCCATCGGGCCGTTCCAGAACACCGTGCGCGCCGCGGTCAGCACCTTGCGGTAGGCGTCGACCGTCGCCGGCCCGATGTCGAGCGCCATCGCCTCGGCGGGGATCGCGTCGACCGACACCGGCGTGGCGCCCTCGGCGTCGAGCCCGGCGGCCACCACGACATCGGTCGGCAGGTGCACCGCGACCCGATGCTCGACCGCCTTGCGCAGGAAGTTGCGCGCGATCGGCAGCTTGTCGCGCTCGACCTTGCTCTTGCCCAGCGACTTGCCCTGGGCCTCGAGGAACGTGTTGGCCATCGCGCCGCCGATCGCGATCGCGTTGACCCGATCGAGCAGCGCGTCGAGCACTTCGATCTTGTCCGAGACCTTGGCGCCGCCCAGCACCGCGACGTAGGGCCGATCGACCTCGCCGAGCAGGCGCGAGAGGAAGTCGATCTCCTTGGCCATCACGAAGCCCGCGCCCTTCTCCGCGACGAACTTGACCATGCCCGCGGTCGAGGCGTGCGCACGGTGCGCGGTGCCGAACGCATCGTTGACATAGACGTCGCAGTACGACGCCAGCGTGCGCGCGAACTGATCGTCGTTTGCCTCCTCGCCCGGATGGAAGCGCAGGTTCTCGAGCATCGCGATCTGGCCGTCGCGCAGGTCCGAGACGACCTTGCGCGCGCCGTCGCCGACCGGCTCGTCGGCGAGCGTGACGTCGAGCTCGAGCAGCCCGGCCAGCCGCGCCGCGACCGGCTCGAGCGAGAACTCGGGCTTGGCCTCGCCGTCGGGCCGCCCCAGGTGCGAGCCGAGCACGATCCGCGCGCCGCGCTCGATCAGGTGGCGCAGCGTCGGCAGCGTGGCGGTGATCCGCGCGTCGTCGGTGACCTTGCGCGGCGCCCCCGGACTCGAGCCCGGAGCTGATTTATCGGGCTTGGCGAGCGGGACGTTGTAGTCGACCCGCACGAACACGCGCTTCCCCTCGACGGCGAGGTCGGTGACAGACTTGATCCCGGCCGGCAGACTCACAGCTTCTCCGCGACGAACTTGGCGAGATCGAGCAGGCGCTGCGAGTAGCCCATCTCGTTGTCGTACCAGGCCATGACCTTGGCCAGGTCGCCCGCGACGGTGGTCAGCGGCGCGTCGACCGTCGACGAGTGCAGATCGCCATTATAGTCGCACGACACCAGCGGCTCGTCGGCGACCGCGAGGATGTCCTTGAGCGGGCCCGCCGCCGCGGCACGGAACGCGTCGTTGACCTCGTGCGCGGTGGCCTTGCGCTCGAGCCGCGCCGTCAGGTCGACCAGCGAGACGTTGGGCGTGGGGACGCGGATCGCCATGCCGTCGAGCTTGCCGGCCATCGCCGGCAGCACTTCCTTCAGCGCCTTGGCTGCGCCCGTCGTGGTCGGGATCATCGACAGCGCCGCCGCGCGGGCGCGCCGCAGGTCCTTGTGCGGCAGATCGAGGATCTGCTGGTCATTCGTGTACGAGTGGATCGTCGTCATCAGGCCCGAGACGATCCCGAACGTCTCGTGCAGCACCTTGGCGACCGGCGCCAGGCAGTTGGTCGTGCACGACGCATTCGAGATCACGTGGTGCTCGGCCGGCTTGTACATCTCGAGGTTGATGCCCATGCACAGCGTGACGTCGGGGCTCTTCGCCGGCGCCGAGATGATGACCTTCTTGGCGCCGCCGGTGAGGTGCTTGCCCGCGCCGGCCTTGTCGACGAACTTGCCGGTCGACTCGATCACGACGTCGACGCCGAAGTCCTTCCACTTGATCGCCGCCGGATCCTTCTCGGCGCTGATCTGGATGACGTCGTCGCCCACGACGAGCGCGCCGTCCTTGATCGCCACACTGCCCGGGTACCGCCCGTGCACGGAGTCGTGCCGCAGGAGGTGCGCTAGCGTCCCCACATCGGTCAGGTCATTGACCAGCACGACATCGAATGCTTCGGGGGTTGCCGCCAGGCAGCGAATGAAGCCGCGGCCGATCCGACCGAAGCCGTTGATTCCGACTCGAACCTTCGACATGGCGCGCACCCTAGATCGGATCGCCGCCTCGGGCCAGCGCCAGATCTACCGACCTCCCGGGAGGTCTGCGTCAGGAGAGCGACGCTGGCCGAATCGCGCACCAGGTGCGCTCGATCCACGGGCCCGCGCACCTTGTTCGCGTCGGGAGCAGGGGCGGGCGGGGTCGGGCAGGCTCGCAGCCGTGTGCGGAGTGTGAGCGAGCAGTGCGCCGGTCGGCGCGCCGCTCACGCATGTCCACGTCAGGCGAGCTGTTGTGCCTTGTCTGGATTGCGGGCGATCTTGATGGTCACCTCGCTGATCAGCTCGGTGGCCAGCGCCACGATCTGCTTCTCGTCAAAGCCCTGTGCCTCGAGATCGCGGTAGAGCGACTTGGCGAGGATCTTCACCGCACGGGACTTGGCTTCACGGTCGGTCATCGCGGTGAGCAGTGGAGCACTCGCTGTGCCAGGCTTCGTCAAAATGCAAGCTCCATGAATCATTGACCGGCGCGACCTGTGATCCTCAACCCGCGTATCGGTCCGCTGCATAATCAAAGACTCGGTGCATAGCGCGCTACGCACTCGGTCGGACCATTGCGATCAGTTTTCGACGAACGCCTTGAGGCGCTTCGAGCGCGAGGGATGGCGCAGCTTCCGGAGCGCCTTGGCCTCGATCTGCCGGATGCGCTCGCGGGTGACCTCGAAGTCCTGGCCGACCTCCTCGAGGGTGTGGTCGGACTTCTCACCGATGCCGAACCGCATGCGCAGGACCTTCTCCTCGCGCGGGGTCAGGGTCGCCAGGACCTTGCGGGTCTGGTCGGCGAGGTTCACCGAGATGACGCTCTCGCTCGGCGACACGATCGACTTGTCCTCGATGAAGTCGCCCAGGTGCGAGTCCTCTTCCTCGCCGATCGGGGTCTCGAGCGAGATCGGCTCCTTGGCGATCTTGAGGACCTTGCGGACCTTGTCGAGCGGTAGCTCCATGCGCTCGGCGATCTCCTCGGGGATCGGCTCGCGGCCAAGCTCCTGAACCAGGTAGCGCGTGGTGCGCACCAGCTTGTTGATCGTCTCGATCATGTGGACGGGGATGCGGATCGTGCGCGCCTGGTCGGCGATCGCGCGCGTGATCGCCTGCCGGACCCACCACGTCGCATAGGTCGAGAACTTGTAGCCGCGCTTGTACTCGAACTTATCGACCGCCTTCATCAGGCCGATGTTGCCCTCCTGGATCAGGTCCAGGAACTGAAGGCCGCGGTTGGTGTACTTCTTGGCGAGCGAGACCACGAGGCGCAGGTTGGCCTCGACCAGCTCGCTCTTGGCCCGGTCGGCCATGCGCTCGCCCTCGTGGAGATCGCGGAACGTGGAGCGCAGCTCGGGGGCAGCGCCGCGCGCCTCCTCCTCGATGACGGTGACCTTGCGCATCGCCGTCTTGATCTGCTCCTCCATCTCCTCGAAGTCGGCGATGGTCATCATCGTCTTCTTGCCGACCGCGCGGGCGCGCTGCGGCGACGCGCGCATCTCGCGCAGCGTCTTGCGGATCTCGTTGGCCGGCATGCCGGCCTTGGCCTCGCACTCGCGGACCTCGAGCTCGGCCTTGTCGAGCTTGATGATGATGTTCTTGAGCTGGGCGACGATGCGGTCGACCGTGGGTTTGTTGAGCCGGAGGTCGGACAGCTCCTCGAACATCTGGGCGCGGTTGGCCTTGATCAGCTCCTTGACCTTCTTCTTCTTGCCGTCGGTGTCGGCCTCGACCAGCCGCTCCTCGAGCTTCTCGGTGTCGCGCTGGAGCTTGCGGACCTTGTCGATGATCTTGCAGACCCGGTCGACGTAGAACTGCTCGTTGAACTCGGCCTCGTCCTCGTCGATGTCCTTGACCACGTCCTTGACGCGGACCTTGCCGCGGCGCAGCCGCTCGCCGATCTCGAGCAGCTCCTCGACGGCGACCGAGCTGTTGAGCACGGCCTGCAGCATCTTGCGCTCGCCGTCCTCGATGCGCTTGGCGATCTCGACCTCGCCCTCGCGGGTGAGCAGCGAGACCGAGCCCATCTTGCGCAGGTACATGCGGACCGGGTCGCTGGTCCGCGAGTAGGCATACTCCTCGTCCTCGTCGACCTCGCCCTCCTCCTTCTCCTTCTCGATGTCGAGGCCCTTGGGCGGCGTGTCGACCAGCTCGGGGCGGCGCGTGCCCGAGCCATCGACGACCTCGATGCCGTGCTCGCCGAGCGCGGCGAGCCAGCCGTCGATCTGGTCGGTCGAGACGACATCTTCGGGCATGTGATCGTTGACCTCGTCGTAGGTCACGAAGCCCTTCTGCTTGCCGAGCTCGATCAGCTTGTCGCGCGCGGTGTTGCCATCGGGGCCGCCGGCGCCGCCGCCGCGCCCCGCCGGCCGCGCGGCCTTCTTGCGGGTCTCGGCCTCGATCGCGGCCGCATCGGCCTCGACGGACAGGCTGCGCGGCTTGGGCGTCGCGCCGAAATCGTCGTCCTCCTCCTCCTCGAACACCGGGATCACCGCATCGTCGGGGCCTTCTTCGATATCGATCTCGGCCGGGCGGCCGGGCTTGCCGGGCTTCCCCGGCTTGCCGGGCTTGGCCGCCTTGGCGGCGGCAGCGGCGGCCCGCGGGACAAAGTCGTCGTCGTCGTCCTCGTCGCCGAAGCCGTCGTCATCCTCGTCGCGAGGCGGGCGCGGCGGCTTGGTCGCCGGCTTGGTCAGCGGCTTGGGGGGGCCGGGATTGGCGGGGTCGACGAACGTCGGCTTGGCCTTGCCACCGTCGGTCTTGGCCTTGGGGGTGGCGCCCTTGATGTCTTTGGTGTCCTTGGGATCCCGGGTCACGTCCCGGGCATCCTTTGCCTTGGGCTCGAGCTTCTTCGGCGCTTCCTTGGTGGCAGGGACCGCGGCGGGTTTCTTCGCCTTCGGGTCCGGCTTCTTCGTCTTTGCGGCTTGCGTACGCGCCATATCTACTCGACCTGCTTTCGGTTCGACGTCTCGAGCGCTTCGCGCTCTCGCCTGTCATCCTGGTTCTCGCGGCTTCGCTGCGCGAGCTCACCTGTACTGAGCGGCTCATTCCCGTCCGCGAGCTGCGTTGCGAGCTCGTGGTCGCCTCTGCGTTCTGCGACGGCGCGCTGCGCCAGCCGGCGCGCCAGGTCGTGGTCCCCGCGGCGCTTGGCGTCCGCGAGGAGATTCTTCAGCTCCACCAGGCCGACCCCGAGCTTGCGCGCTTCGAGGTTGCGCGTCATCGCAGCAAGCGACGACGGCGGGTCCTTGGCTAAGGCGTATTTTCCGGACAGCACGTGCTTGGCCGTGTTCGGGGGCAATCGCACAGGAGCGAGCTCCAGGAAGGATCGACCGTCCCGAGCCGCGGAATACATGTCGCGAAGCCGACCGTCCGTCAAGAGCCAAAAAGCCTTGTCTGCTTCGGCGGTTGCGATCAGAGCCGGATGATCGGCCAGGAGTGTGACCAGCTCCAGCTCCTCCATCGGAGGGGGTGCGACCGCGACGTCAGTCGCAGGTGCGGCGTCTTCGCGTAAGGATGACGGGGCGTTGGGATGCACCCCGTTTCGATGGTACGGACCGGCGGTTCCGGCCGCGAGGTGTCCGGGCTGCCCGCCGGGTCCGCTCTGTCCGCCCTGCGGGTATCGGGACCCGGTGCTCGGCCCGTGACCGTGCCCTGCGTTCGGGCTCGCGACCCGCGTCAGTGCGTTCCTCACCACCGCGACATCGACTTGCAGCCCGGTCGCCAAGGTGCCGACGATTAGATCACGTTTGATCGGGTTTGCAATTTTCGCGACGAGCCGCGCCGCATCCTCGAGCGCGCGGGCCCGTGCATCGCTATTGGCGCGCGCCTTCCCCCACACCTCGAAGGTGAAAAATTCGATACCGCCCTGCGCCCGTTCGACCGCTTCGCGCAGCTGCTCCGCGCCGCCGCCGGCGACCAGGCTGTCGGGGTCGACACCGTCGGCGAGCGCCCCGGCGCCCCCGGAGCGCGCGTGCCCGGGCCGCACCGCGACCTGGACCTCGGCGTCGGCCTCCACGCACAGCTGCAGCGCGTGCATCGTGGCCTTGTAGCCTGCCTTGTCGCCGTCGTAGAGCAGGACGATCCGCTCGGTCAGGCGCTTGAGCACGGCGACCTGCTCGGTGGTCAGCGCGGTCCCGAGCGGCGCAATCACCTCGGTGAACCCGGCCTGATGCAGCGTGATCACGTCGAAGTTTCCCTCGACGAGCACCACGCGCTTGCGCGCGTGCATCGACTCGCGCGCCTGGGCCAGCCCGAACAGCAGCTTGCCCTTCTTGTAGACGGCGCTCTCGGGGCTATTGATGTACTTGGGCGGCTCGCTGCCATCGGGCGACGGCGCGGGCGCCGCGACCAGGCGCGACGAGAACCCGACGACCTCGCCGCCCGGCACGATCACGGGGCAGACCAGGCGGTCGCGGTTGCGGTCGTAGTAGCCGCCGCTGCGCGGGCGATGGGCGATCAGGCCCAGCCGGACGGCCAGCTCGAGGTCGGCGCGCTTGGCCTTGAGGTGGTCGGCGAGGGTGCCCCAGTCGCCGGGCGCGTAGCCGAGCTGGAACCGTTCGGCGGTCTCCGCGGTCACGCCGCGCCGCGCCAGATACGCCCGCCCGGGCTCGCCGAGCCGCGCATCGGCGAGCACCTCGCGATAGAACGCGGTCGCGACCTTGTTGATCTCGAGCATCGCGACCCGCTCGCCGCGGGCGCGCCGGAGCTCGGGCGATTCCTCGACGCGCGGGATCGTGATCCCGAACCGCCCGCCGAGCTGCTCGGCGACCTCGACGAAGCTCTTGCCCTCGAGCTCCATCAGGAACGAGAACACGTCGCCGTGCTTCTGACAGCCGAAGCAGTGAAAGAACTGCTTGGCGGGGACGACATTGAACGATGGAGTCTTCTCGCCGTGAAACGGGCACAGGCCCTTCCAGCTGGTGCCGGCTCGTCGGAGCTGGACGTGTTGCCCGATCACCGCAACGATGTCTGCGGCGTCCCGGATCTGGGTGATCACGTCGTCCGGAATCATCTTGCGACGCTCGATTCTCGACTCACTGCATCACGCAGGCTCCCCGCCGCGCTCGATCTTCGAACCATGACCGATCTACGCACGAGGCGGTAGGATTTCACTTCGCAGAAGGCGCGGCGCTACCCGATGTAGGCAGGGCTGCGCTGGCGCGTGGTCGGCCGGTCCCGACGAGCGCATAGACCACGAGCACCAGGGTCAGCGCGATCCACAGCCCGAGCAGGATCTGGATCGCTCGGGTCGTGGCGGCGGCCAGCTTCGGTCCGTGATCTTCGTGCCCGAGATCGTGCCGATGCTTCCGAAGGCGCGTTCCGGGATATTCGCCGTCCTCGTTCGCGCTCATCGCGCGGACACTGCCAAACCCTCGGAGGACCGTCAAGACCTGGGGCCGGCGGAACCCGGGGGCGGTCGGTCAGCGGCTGGCGTCGCGCATGAGGCGCGCGAAGGCCGCTCCGGCCGCCGCGGCGATCGGCTCGGCGCTCGCCAGCGGTGCGTTCTCGGGGGTCGCGATCGCGATCACGCACATCACCTGCTCGCCGATCGAGATCGGTACCACCACGAGGTCGCCGGTCTGCTTGCCGAGCGAGGCCAGCAGCAGCCGGTCGAGCGCGTCGAGCTCGGAGCACGGCTTGCGCAGGGTGACGTTGAGCTCGACCGCGCGCGGCACGAGCCCGCCGTCCTCCATCGGGACCGCGATCTCGCCGAGGGCCCCCCCGCCGCGCAAAAAGCCTTTCCAGCCGATCGCCGTCGCGCCGCGCACGACGAGCAGGATCGCGGCCTCGCACGCGGGGGCGAACCGATCGAGCGTGTCGATCACCAGGTCGGCCACGCGGTCGCGGCCGGTGCTGCGGCGGATCGCGCGGGTCGCCTCGCCCAGCGTCGCGCCCGCCATCACGCGCGGCGACGAGCCGACCGCGACCTTGCGGATCGCGATCCGCCCGAGCAGCGCCTGGCGCTCGAAGTCGTTGGCCTGCGCGTCGGCCAGCGTGCGGACATATGTCCGGCGCTCGCGGCCGCTCGCCGCGGCCTCGGGCTCCGGGTGCCCGCTCGGCGCGGGCTCGTCGTCGAGCTGCGCGTGCAGCGACAGGTCGTACAGCTCGTCATCGAGCCGCGCGTCGGGTGCGCCCAGGGCGCCCTCGGCGTCCGACGCCCTCGGCGCGCTCAGGGCACCCGGCTCCCCCGGGTCGATCGAGGCGATCGGTCCGGTCAGGCCCCCGGGCGTGCCGGGCGGAACGACCTCGACCGGGATGAAGTCGTCGTCGTCGTCGAGCTCGGCCCGCGGCCAGGTATCGGTGTCGAGCAGCTCATCGGCCTCGGCCTCGGCCTCGGCCTCGGGCGGGAGCTCGAGCTGGGGCGGCGGCCCGGGCTCGGGCAGCGGATCGCCCGGCCGGTAGAGCTCCATCTCCTGCGTCGACGTCGGCAGCGCCGGCATGAGCTCGGGCTCGAGCTCGTGGAAGATCGGCAGGACGTGAAAGTCGGGGAACGGCGGGATGCTCTTGCCCCGCGCGCGCAGGAACCGGGCGGCGCGCCGGATGTTGTAGACCCGCTCGAGCTGGTAGCGGATGCGCAGCTCGGGCGCGATCGCGGGCACGAGCTTCTGGATGTCCACCGCCAGCTCGTCGGCGATGATCGCCAGCTGGCGGGGGAGCAGCGGCGCGATCGCAGCGATCACGACGTGGCGCTCCGGCCCCATGCGCAGCACAGGGACGCACGAGAACCGCTCTGCGAAGTCGGCCGACAGCATGCGCTGCAGCACCGGGTCGGCCTTCTCGAAGTGGCGCGCGAGCACCGCGGGCAGGTGGTGCTGGCGGCCGAGCGCCTTGGACAGCGCATCGAGCTCGAGAAAGTGCAGCTCGACCAGGTTGGTCCCGAGCCGGCCGCCCCACATCACCTGGGCGCGCAGCGCTTGCTCGACCTGCTCGGCAGAGAGCAAGCCCGCTGCGACCAGGTGCTCCCCCAGCCTCGGCATCTATCCCGTCACTGTATCAGTCCCTCCCGCGGCGTGTCCGGCGGGCGGCGCCTCACTCACGCGATGGTGACGTCCTTGCAGAGATACACGTCCTGGATCGCGTGCAGGAGGTCGACGCCCTCCTTGAACGGCCGCTGGAACGCCTTGCGACCGGCGATGAGGCCCATGCCGCCGGCGCGCTTGTTGATCACCGCCGTCATCACAGCGTCGCGCAGGTCGTTGTCGCCCGAGGCGCCGCCGCTGTTGATGAGCCCGACGCGCCCCATGTAGCAGTTGGCGACCTGGTAGCGCGTGAGGTCGATCGGATTGTCGGTGGTGAGCTCCGTGTACACCTTCTTGTGCGTCTTGCCGTAGCCCTTGAGCGCCGGGTCGTTGTAGCCGCCGTTCAGCTCCGGCATCTTCTGCTTGATGATGTCGGCCTGGATCGTGACGCCGAGGTGGTTGGCCTGGCCCGTGAGGTCCGCCGACAGGCTCTGATCGCCCAGCGCGGTCTTGCACGCGTTGTTGCGGACGTAGGACCAGAGCACGGTGAACATCCCGAGCCGGTGGGCCTCGGCGAACGCGAGCGAGACCTCGTGGAGTTGACGGCGCGACTCGGGCGCGCCCCAGTACACCGTGGCGCCGACGCCCTGGGCCCCCATGTCGAAGCACTGGCGGACGTCGCCGAACAGCGTCTGGTCGTACGTGTTCGGATACGACATCAGCTCGTTGTGGTTGATCTTCACGATGAACGGGATCCGGTGGGCGTACTTGCGGGCGACCGAGCCGAGCACCCCGTAGGTCGACGCCACCGCGCTGCAGCCGCCCTCGATCGCGAGCTTGACGATGTTCTCGGGGTCGAACATCTGCGGGTTGGGCGCGAACGACGCGCCGGCCGAGTGCTCGATGCCCTGATCGACCGGCAGGATCGATAGAAAGCCGGTGTTGGCGAGCCGGCCGTGGCCGAGCATCCGCGCCAGTGCACCGAGCACGCGCGGCGTGCGGTCGGTGTTGGTGAAGATCTCGTCGAGGTAGCTCGGCGAGGGCAGGGTGAGCGAGCTGGCGGCGATCGTGCGGCACTGGTGATCGAGCAGCGCGGCATGGTCGCCGAGAATGTCGCGGATCTTGCGGAGCTCCATGGCAGGTGTATCGCGCGCTCATGCGAGACACGCAAGCGCCTCGCCGGGCCGCGCGCGCCTTCCATGCTCCCGCCGGCCATGGTCAGCGCTCATCGCGGCCCATTGGTGATCGTGGCCTTACGGGTTTGTCGCGGCCGGATCGGCTACGGTGAGGGTTCGGTGACGTCGGAGAGCCCGCCTTCCGCTTCGCCCCAGCGCGCCGGGCGCGACGCCGCGCTCGCGTTCGTGGTCGTGGGCGTTCTCGTCGCGGTCCTGGTCCGCATCAACGTCACCCTGCCGTGGATCGGCCACCTGGGCTCGGCGCTGGTCTCCGTGCTGTTCCTCTATGTCCCGCTGTACGTCGCCGACAAGCGCCGCGAGGACCTGCGCGACTACGGCCTGCGCGCCGAACCCGTCGCGCGCGGCCTGGCCACGGCCGCGGTCGCGATCGCCGTCATCGTGCCGCTGTTCGCGCTCGGCTTCTACGCATTCTACGAGATCGCGTGTCACTCCGAGCTGCTCTCCCACCTCGCGCCGCAGCGCATGTGCAGCCACTACGGAGGGCTGCCGAGCCTGCACGCCCCGGCGTTTGCGCTCACCGAGGCCACGCCTCCCGCGCCGGGGACGATCAGCGCCGAGTGGTGCGCCGTGCAATGGCTGGTCGTCGGCCTGCCCGAGGAGCTGTTCTTCCGCGGCTTCTTGCTCGGCAAGCTCGAGCAGCGCTTCCCGCCGCGCCGGCGCATCCTGGGCGGCGGCGTCGGCCTCGCGCTCCTCCTGTCCGCGGCCGCGTTCGCCGTCATTCACCTCCCCAAGGAGGGCGACCCGCGCGCGCTGGCCACGTTCTTCCCGGGCCTTCTGTTCGGCTGGATGCGCTCGGCCACGGGCTCGATCCTCGCCTCGACGATCACCCACGGCGCCTCCAACATCCTGGTCCGCGTGCTAGAGCTGGCGGTGTCGAGATGAACGGACCGAGCAAAGCCCGGCGCAACACGCCGGAGGCGGGGTTGGCCCGGACCAGCGGAGCGAGGGACGCTCGGAACGAGATGAGGGGCGGAACGAGATGACTGCGGCTCCCACCGTCGTTCCGAGCGGCACCCGTGCGCGGGCGGCGTTCTTCGACATGGACAACACGTTGCTCCGCGTCGAGAGCGGCATGAGCTGGGTGCGTTTCCTGCGCGCGCGCGGCGAGCTGTCGGCCCAGATGGTCGCCAAGGCGATCTACTGGCACGCGCTCTACAAGCTCGCCGTGCTCGACATGGATACGGTGTTCACCAAGCTCGTCGAGAGCGTGCGCGGTGACTCCGAGGCCGAGATGATCGCCAAGTGCGACATCTGGTATCGCGAGCACGTCGCGCCCGAGGTCGTGCCCGCGGCGCTGGTCGCCGTCGAGCACCACCGCCAGGCCGGCCATCTGGTGGTGCTCGCGACCGGGTCTACCCAGTATGCGGCGCGCCCGGTGGCCCGCGGCCTGGGCATCGAGCATGTCCTGTCGTCGGAGCTCGAGGTCGAGGGCGGCCTGTTCACCGGCCGCCCCGCCGGGTTCTGCTTCGGCGCGCACAAGGTCCGGCTCGCCGAGCGCTGGGCCGAGCGCCACAACGTCGACCTCGCCACCAGCTACTTCTATAGCGACAGCTACAACGACCTGCCGATGCTCGAGCGCGTCGGCACCGCCATCGCGATCAACGCCGACGCGCGCCTGCGCCGCCACGCCCGGCGCCGCGGCTGGCGCATCCAGCGCTGGACCTAGCGGCGGCTCGCTCACGCGCTGTGATAGTCGAGCGCGGCCGCGGGGATATCGAGCGCGTCCAGGATCGCCGCCGGCGTCGTGGCGCCGAGCACCTCGTCGATCCGCGTGTAGCCGGGGTTCGTTCCGGGCCGATTGTCCCAGCGCACCGGCGGCTCGAGCCCGCGAAACACAGTCACGCTGAACCAGCCTGTCGCGGGGCTGTACATCACGTCGTACACCGGCCCGGGTAGCTCCGCCGCGTAGTCGATGACCAGATCCCCGGGCCTGCCGGTCACCAGCGTCCCGAGCTTGTTCGCGCGCAGCGTCGTGCGGTCATTGGTGCCGACCGCAGCGACCTCGTCTGGCGCGGCCCCGACGACCACCGATGCCGTCCGCGCGGCCGGGGCATCCGCGCCCGCGTTCGAAGGGTTGAAGGCGGCCATGCGGGAACCATGGTGCTCACCCCGCGCGCCGGCAACCTCGGCCGCGCACCGCGGGAGTTTGTCGCGAGGCATCGTGGCGCTCGACTCCGAATGCTGGTTGTGTATGCTGCGCGCAGCATGGTCACATCTGTCGTCCGGGGCCTGGCGGGGATCCCCGCAGTGCGCCGGTTGATCGAGCTCGCGCTCGACGAGGATCTGGGGCGAGGCGATGCGACGTCGCAGGCGGTGTTCAGCGATCCCGCCGCTGGCGGCCCGCGCGTCGTTGCCGAGATGAACGCGCGCGAGCCGATCGTCGTGTTCGGGATCGACATCGCCGCGGCGGTGTTCGCGATGGTGGATCCGTCGACCGAGATCGAGGTGCGCTCGCCCGACGGCAGCCGCGTCGAGCGCGGGGCGGTGCTCGCGGTCGCGCGCGGCCCGGCCCACGCAGTGCTCGCCGCCGAGCGCACGGCGCTGAACTTTGCGCAGCGCCTGAGCGGCGTGGCCACGCTGGCGCGGCGCTATGCCGATGCGGTGGCGGGCACCAGGGCGCGCGTGGTGGACACGCGCAAGACGACGCCCGGGTTCCGCGCGCTCGAGAAGGCGGCGGTGGTCGCCGGTGGCTGCGGCAATCATCGCTTCGATCTGGGCTCGGGGATCCTGATCAAGGACAACCATATTGCCGCGTGCGGCTCGGTGCGCACCGCGGTCGAGGCAGCGAAGGCGCGCGCGCCGCATTCGCTGCGCATCGAGGTCGAGGTGACCAACCTCGCGGAGCTCGAGGAAGCGCTGGCGGCCGGCGCCGAGGTCGTGCTGCTCGACAACATGCGGCCGGCCGAGGTCCAGGCGGCGGCGGCGCGGGCGCACGAGCGCGGCGCGCTGGTCGAGGTCTCGGGCGGCATCACGCTGGCCACGATCGCCGACTACGCGCGCGCAGGGGCCGACCTGATCTCCGTCGGCGCGCTGACCCACTCGGCGCCCGCGGTCGACATCGGATTGGATGTGCGGACATGAGGACCGCGGCGTGGCTGGGCTGCCAGCGGGTCGAGCTCGACGAGTGCGACTCGACCAATGACGAGGCGGCGCGGCTCGCGCGCGCCGGAGCGCGGCACGGGACGATCGTCACCGCGCGGGCGCAGCGCGCCGGCCGTGGGCGCGATGGCCGGGGCTGGGCGTCGCCCCGGGATACCGGGCTGTACCTGTCGGCGGTGGTTCGCCCGCCGCTGCCGCTGGTCGATGTGCCGCCGATGACGCTCGCGATCGGCATCGGCCTGTGCGATGCGGCGCGCGCGGTTGGCGCCGATGCGGTGCTCAAGTGGCCCAACGACGCGCTGGTGCGCGGCAAGAAGCTCGCCGGCGTGCTGGTCGAGGCCCACAGCCAGGGCCATCGGCTCGACGCGGTCATCGTGGGCATCGGCGTCAACCTCGCGCCGGGTGCGCTGCCGCCCGAGCTCACCGCGACGGCGACCACGCTGGCCGATGCCGCGGGTGCACCGGTCGAGCGCGCGGTGTTCGTCGAGCAGCTGCTCACCCACGTCGAGCGCTGGATCGATCGCTACATCGCGAGCGGCATCGCGACGATCGCGCCCGCGTGGCACGAGCGCATGGCGCGCGGAATCTCGGCGCGCGCGACGGTCGCCGGGCTCGAGCTGTGCGGCGAGGTCGCCGGGCTCGACGGCGACGGCGCGCTGCTGCTGCGCGACGGCGTGGGCCGGCTGCACCGCGTGCGCAGCGGCGACGTCGAGGTGATCAAGAACCTCCAGCCGCTGTGTTAGTCCGGATCGAGCGAAGCCCGACGAGACACGCCAAAAGGCGTGGCTCGGCGGACCAGCGAAGCGAGAGACGGACGGAATGTGATGACTGGGGCTGGCCCTGAACAGGGACAGCCGCTAGATCGATCTGCATGAAGGCGGCGCTCGCGATCGCGGCTGCCGTCGTGGCAGCGGCGGTCCTCGCGCTGTGGCTCGCGCGGCGCACCGACGAGCCGGCCGCCGATCCGGCGGTCGATCGCGCTCGACACCTTCGCGGTCCGCACGTTGCGAAAATCACGCAGGCAGATCGCGGCAATGCCGCGCGCGATAGCTCGCCATTGCTGAGCGCGGAGGACACCCCGGCAGCGTCGCTGGACGCGCACCCGGACGCGCGGCAGCCCGGGCGCGCGGCTACCGACTACATGGTCGGAGGCATTCGGATTCGCGATCACCGGTCCGGCGACCGGACGCCGAGCGCTGTTCCGCCCGCGATTCATCCACCCGGCGGCCGTAAGATCGCGTCTCACCTTACCTCTGACATCGCGCAACAGGTTCGTGCGGTGATGACCGCGTGCGCAGTCAGCCTGCCGCCAGATGCGCGCGGTGCAGAGCCTCGACTCGATGGTACGATCGAGATCGCGATCAAGGACCGACTGGCGACGATCACGAGCGCAAGCGTTCAGCTGCGCGATGTGAACGCGTCTGCAGCTGCGCCGGTGAAGCGATGCATCGACCAGAAGTCCGTCGGTGTTGCTACATCTGCAGGTGAGGAAGCTGATGTTGCCGGCTACGCGATCGCGTTGTCGTTTCGTCTTTAGTCGCACAGGAGTCGCCTCTCCCGCACCGTGCCAGGTGGTGTCACATCACCGCCGCTTCCCCCCGACAGCGCTGGATAGTACACACCGGTCGTAGTACGGAGAGCGCGAAGGCCGTTGATGCCCCCCACACCGCTATGTATAGTCGCGCGCTCAATGAGCCGTCTCAGCGAGCGCGCACGCACCTCCAAGATCCTTGGTGGCGTGCTCCTATCGTGCATCGTGCTCTGCAGCGTCGCTGGCTGCGAGCAGCTCGACGGGCGCAACCGCGTGAAGCAGGGCAATCGCCTGTTCCGCGAAACGCAGTTCATCGATGCCGCTGCCGAGTACCAGCACGCACTCAAGGAAGTGGATGATCCGATCATCCACTACAATCTCGGTCTGGCGTACCAGAAGGTCGTCAAGGTCGGGTTCGATGGGCCGGTGCTCCTCGGCCCGCAAGACGACCCGGTCTGTCGCGAGATACCGAACGTCAAGATGGTCGAGGCGGGCGTCTGCGTGAAGCCGGGCGACCGCCACTTCGCCGAATGCGGCGCTGCCAAGACCGGCCCGATCGAGAAGGCCGTCGCGGAGCTGCAGGCCAAGGCGAACGCCGAGAGCGACGCGGAGAAGAAGAAGGACCTGCAGCAGCAGGCCAAGGACAAGCAGGACGAGCTCGCTCGCTATACCTGCTCGTCCTCGTTCCGCTGCGTCGAGGGCAACTTCTGCTCGCTGACCTCGCCCGAGGTCGCCAACATGGCGGCGGAGCACTTCCAGGTCTGGATCAAGGCGCAGCCCAGCGACGACGACATCAAGAAGGATCTGCTCGACGTCAACAAGGAGATCGAGGCGGCGAACAAGGCCAACAACAAGACGCGCATCTCGGTGGCCCAGCGAGAGCTCGAAGAGCTGCTGAGCAAGGACCAGACCCGCAAGCTGATGACGCGCCTGTGGACGGACTCCGAGCAGTACAAGAAGGCGCTCGAATACTGGGAGGGGCTCCTCAAGGAGAAGCCGAACGACCCCGAGATCATGGGAAACCTCGGAGGTATCAACCTCCTCGCCGGTGACTGGCGCAAGTCGATCGAGTGGTACAACAAGGTCGCGGATACCGTGGCGGAGCCGAGCAGCAAGATTGCCCAGTACGTGTTCATCGGTAACGTGGCGTGGGCCAAGCTCAATTCCAAGTCGCTGATCGGCCCCGACGCGATCGAGATCGCCGACCGCGGGATTGGCGCGCTGCAGCGTGCCACGGCGCTCGACCCCAAGAATGGCCGGCTGCCATCGCTGGAGGGGTCGATCTTCAACTTCCGCTCCACCGTGCACGGTGCGTCGTGGGCGTCCGCGACCGACCGGGCCAGTGCACAAGATCTAGCGAAGCTTGCGCGCGTTCTCATTGAAGAGGCGAAGAAAGCGCAAGGACAACCCTCGGGAACACCAGCTCCAGGTGCTCCGGCCACTGCGCCGGCCCCCGGGGCGGGGTCAGGATCTGCAAGTGCAGAAGGCACCAAGCCCACGCCCCCCGCAGCACCAACATCACCACCGCCGGCCTCCGCCGGTAGTGGCGCCAATGCCGGCAGCGGCGCTGGCGCTGGGGGTGGCTCGGCAGAGAAGTCCGGCGGCTGATTCGCATAACCCAGGAGCAGCCGAATGGCCCGCGACGTAGAGAAGACCACCCCGTTCAACAAGGATGACAAATCGGGCGCTCGCAAGAAGCCCGATCTCTCCGCGCCCGTCGGCCCGCCCTCTGGCAGAAAGCCGATGGCGGCGTCGATGTTTCATAACTTCGAGCTCGCCAAGCATCGCAAGATGCCGAAGTGGGCCGTGCCGCTGCTGTCGGCGATGCTGCTGTTCCATGTCGTCTTGTTCCTCACGATGTGGGTGAAGACGATCTGGGACATCGAGCAGCTCGAACGCCCGAAGAACACCGTGGATCTGGCGATCGCGCCGCCACCGCCGCCACCGCCGCCGCCGCCCAAGGGCGGTGTGAAGCCGCACGACGTCACGATCACGCCCAAGAAGGTGCGCGTGCGCGACATCGTCCAGCCGGTGAAGTTCGAGAAGAAGGAAGAGGCGCCGCCGGTCGAGCAGGGCGACCCCAACGGCGTCGAAGGCGGCGTCGAGGGCGGTGTCGCCGGCGGCGATCTCAACGGCGTGGTCGCGGCCCCGCCGCCGCCGCCGCCGCCCCCGCCGCCTGCGCCTCCGCAGAACGTCGCGCCGACCGCGCTCGACGCCAACCGCATCGCGGGTGAGAAGAACATCGTCCCCGACGACGTCACCAAGACCGAGATCAGCCGCTCGGGCAAGGACAAGCTGATCGGCAGCTTCAAGCTGTGCATCACCGCGGACGGCAACATCAGCAGCGTCCTGCAGCTCAAGAGCACCGGCTTCCCGTCCTACGACAACAAGATCACGAGCACGATCCGCGGGGAGTGGCGCTATCGACCCTTCATGGTGAACGGCAAGCCGACCCCGGTCTGCACCGCGGTCACGTTCATCTATTCGCAGAAGTAACGCAGCGATTCAATCCACGTACTGCCTTCGTTCGCAACCACAAGCAGGAACATGCCATGGGACTCGACCTCGTAGAACTCTGGAACAACATGTCCATCATCGTGAAGGTCATCACCGTGTTGATGATCGGCATGAGCGTGTTCATGTTCTACATCATCGCCGAGCGGCTCCTGACGTTTCGCTCGGCGAGCGACCAGAGCATCCGCTACGTGCAGGCGCTCGGCGAGTACCTGCGTCAGCACAAGGTGAACGACGCGCTCAACGCGGCGCGCACCATGGGCAAGAGCCCGGTGGCCAAGGTCATGGAGTCGGGCCTCACGGCGCTGATCCAGGGCCGCGAGGCGCTCAAGACCGAAGGGCCCGACGACGTCGGCGACTTCGACTTGGTCGACTCGGTCAACCGCGCGCTCGAGCGTGTGAAGGAGCGCGAGACGTCGAACCTGCGCAAGGGCATGTCGTTCCTCGGTACGACCGCCTCGGCGACGCCGTTCATCGGTCTGCTCGGAACGGTCGTCGGCATCCTCGGTACCTTCCAGCTCCTCAAGGGCGGTAGCGTGACCATCAACGAGATCGGTCCGAAGATCTCCGAGGCGCTGGTGTCCACCGCGCTCGGTCTCGCGGTCGCGATCATCGCGGCGATGTCGTTCAACTTCTTCACCTCGCGGGTCGAACAGTACGTGATCGACATGAACGACGTGTCCAGCGAGTTCATCGACTACGTGCTGCGCGAGGGCCGGTCGTAGTCGTGAGTGGCCGCGCCGGACATCACCACCGCCGCTGGCGGTTGTCGGGGCACAAGAAGCACGCGGTCGAGACCGTGCGCAACGACATCAACGTCACGCCGCTCGTCGACGTCATGCTGGTGCTGCTCATCATCTTCATGCTGATGACGCTGATCATGGGCCGCGGCTACGACGTCATCCTTCCCAAGGCACACAACTACTCCCAGGAGAAGGACAAGATGCAGCCGGTCGTCTCGGTCGACCTCGACGGCAACCTGTTCGTGGAGAAGAACAAGCTCGGGCCGGTCACGACCGCGACGCTCAAGGAGATGGCCGACCAGATCGACGCCGCGTGGAAGGCGCCGAAGAACCCCGATGGCGTCGGCCGCATCTACCTCAAGGCCGACGACAAGGTCGAGTACATCAAGGTCTATCCCGTGCTCGAGTACATGAACAAGGTCATGAACGTGCAGCTGGTCGACCTCGCCATTGCCAAGGACGCCGACGACCAGGGGGGCAAGTAAGCCATGGGGATGTCATCTGGCAGCGCGGACAAGAAGGCGGTCCAGAGTGACATCAACGTCACGCCGCTGATCGATGTCCTCCTCGTGCTTCTCATCATCTTCCTCGTCGTGATGCCGATCATGATGAAGATGGAGAGCCTCCAGATCCCGCGCAAGATCACCGATCAGGAAGCGCCGGATCCGAACGCGACGATGCTCACCATCAAGGTGAAGGCGAGCCTCGACATCGTGTTCACCGACAACGACAAGGAGACTCCGATCGCGGCATCGGAGCTGTTGAAGACGCTGCGGCCCAAGCTCGAGCAGGCGGCGTCGCGCGGCACCGAGAAGGTCGTGTTCGTCGACTTCGACGACGCGGTCCCCTGGGCCAACGTCGTCGGCACGATGGACTCGATCCGCAGCCTCGCGGCCGACGTCAATCACGACGAGATCAAGGTCGCGCTCAAGGTCAAGGAAGAGCCGGGCGCGGCTCCCAAGTAGCGAGGGGCAGGTTGCCCCTGCTGCCAACCGTCGCTGTCAGGTGCGACAGGCGGTTTTGGCGGTCTCGTCACGCCGGTGAGCAGTTGTGGTTTTGGTGCCTGATCAGGCGATGATACACGTCAAGTAGCGACCTTGATAGTATCGACCGTCGGGTGCTAGCGGCTGGCTCTGGCCATTCGAGGGCACTCGCCTCGGAAGGGCACAGAGACATGCACAGGGCTTTGCCTCGAATGTTCGGCGCGGCGGTGGCCGCGCTGCTGGCTCCCGTCGCACTCGCGATGGTCGCAGCCTGTACGGACGCCCCGTCGAGCTCGACGGATCTCCACCCGGAAGGGCCGCCGATGATCGAGCAGGTCCTGATGACCGATATGATCACCGTCGCCGGCTCGGATCCATTCGAGAGACCGGTGTTCGCGTTCGGGACCCATCCCGAGGCACCCGAGGGCGACGTACACCCGGCCAACGCCGCGAAGGCCACCGACAACAAGCTGCGCATCGTCGTCGACGAGCTGTTGCGCGGCAACAACCTCGAGGAGATCGAGTGCCGCGCGCGCGTCGACGAGGATGAGTTTGCGCGGGTGCCGATCGGCGACACGCCGGACGACATCGCACACTGCACCGTGGCTCACGATGTCCTGGCCAAGACCTGCCCGGGATCGAGCCCGCGCTCGCTCTGCATCTGTCAGATCGCGGGTGGCTGCACCGACGGCATGGTCCTGACGCCGCAGGG
>DATIPJ010000797.1:0-9473 GCA_035472155.1 Kofleriaceae bacterium | reverse complement strand
AGCACGTCGACCGGCTCGGCCCCGCGCGCGTCCTGCGCACCGGCAGCGACATCACCATGATCGCGCTCGCCGCGATGGTGCCGCGCGCCCTGGCCGCGGCCGAGCGCCTCGAGCGCGACCACGGCATCTCGGCGACGGTCGTCGACGTGCGCTCGCTGGTGCCGCTCGATACCCGGACGATCCTCGAGGAAGTCCAGAAGACCGGGCGGCTGTACACCATCGAGGAGAACCCGCGGCTGTGCGGGTGGGGCGCGGAGGTCGTGTCGATCGTGGCCGAGGAGTGCTTCTACGACCTCGACGGGCCGATCGTCCGTATCACCACACCGCACGTGCCGCTGCCCGCGGCCGACGCGCTCGAGGATCACGCCGTTCCGTCGGTGGATCGCATCGTCGAGACCGTGCAGAGGACCGCGGGCTGATGGACGTCGTCATGCCGCAGCTGGGCGAGACCGTGCGCGAGGGCACGATCTCGGTCTGGCACAAGAAGGTCGGCGACAGCGTCCGCACCGACGAGCCGCTGTTCGAGGTCGAGACCGACAAGGTCACGATGGACATCGCGGCGCCCGCGGTCGGCGTGCTGGCCCAGATCCTGGTCCCGGCCGGCGGCCGCGTCGAGGTCGGCGCGCGCATCGCGGTGATCTGGGCCGAGATCGCCGACAAGGCGCCGGCACAGCCCGCGGCCTCCGCGGTCACCGCGACGACGATCGCAGCGATCACGAGCGCGGCGACCGTGCGGCTGCCCAATCCGCACGTGCGGCTCTCGCCGGTGGTGTGCAAGCTGCTTGCCGAGCACCGGATCGACGACCTCGGCGCGATCACCGGCTCGGGCACCGACGGGAGGATCACGCGCGACGACGTGCTGGCCTATGTCGCGCAGCGGCGGGGCGGCCAGCGCAGCGTTCCGGCCGAGCCGACCGAGACGGTGGTCCCGATGTCGCGCATCCGCAAGCTGACCGCCGAGCACATGGTGCGCTCGGTCGCGACCAGCCCGCACGTGCTGCAGGCGGTCGAGGTCGACTTCTTCGCGGTCGACCGGCTGCGCGCCGAGGCCGCCGAGCGCTGGCGGGCCGGCGCCGGGTTCGCGCTCAGCTACCTGCCGTTCGTCGCGCGCGCGGTGTGCCGGGCGATCGCAGACTTTCCCCACGTCAACGCGAGCGTGCGCGGCGAGTCGCTCGTCGTGCACCACCGCGTGAACCTGGGCATCGCGATCGACCTCGATCGCCACGGGCTCATCGCGCCGGTGATCAAGGACGCCGCGAAGCGGACGGTCGGCGAGCTCGCCGAGGCCATCCACCGCCTCGCCGAGCGCGCGCGGGCCAGCGCGCTGACGCCCGACGACCTCACCGAGGGCACGTACACGCTGTCGAACTCGGGCACGTTCGGCACGCTGATCACCGCGCCGATCATCGTGCAGCCGCAGGTCGCGATCCTGTCGACCGATGGCGTGAAGAAGCGCGCGGTCGTCCTCGAGCGCCCCGACGGGGACACCATCGAGATCCGCCCGGTCGGCGTGCTCGCGCATAGCTTCGATCACCGCGCGTTCGACGGCGCCTATTCGGCGGCGTTCCTGCGCCGGGTGAAGGAGCTGCTCGAGCTCGGCGACTTCGCGAGCGAGCTCGAGCCAGCGGCGCACGCTGCCACCCACGATGCGCCACACGATGCGCCCGAAGGAGAACCATGACAGACGCCCACTTGAGACAGCGCACACCCGGGGGCTCTGCCCCCGGGCTCCCCCGGGAGGAGGCGACCTCGTTGCGCAAGATCGGCTGGATCGGCGCCGGCCGGATGGGGCTCGCGATGGCGACGCGGCTCGCCAAGGCGGGCTGCGACCTCGTGGTCTACAACCGCACGCGCGCCAAGGCCGAGCCGCTCGCGCAGCATGGCGCCCGGATCGCCGAGCGCCTCGCCGACCTCGCCGACCGCGACATCGTGTTCGCGATCGTGTCGACGTCCGACGACCTCGAGAGTGTGCTGATCGGCCCCGAGGGGCTGTACGCGCAGACCGGCGGCAAGGGGCCGCGCATCATCGTCGACTGCTCGACGATCGCGACCGAGGCGTCGGCGCAGCTGCGCGCGGCGCTCGCCGAGCGCGGAGCGGAGTTCCTCGCGGCGCCGGTCAGCGGCAACGCCAAGGTCGTCAAGGCGGGAAAGCTCAGCTTCGTGGCCTCGGGCGCGCGCGCCGTGTTCGACGAGGTCGCGCCGTACCTCGCCTGCATGGGCCAGGGCGCGAGCTACGTCGGCGAGGGCGAGCTGTCGCGCATCGTGAAGGTCTGCCACAACGTGTTCCTCGGCGTGGTGATCCAGTCGCTCGCCGAGATCACCGTGCTCGCGCAGAAGGCGGGCGTGCCGCGCCACGCGTTCCTCGAGTTCATGAACCAGAGCGTGCTCGGCTCGGTGTTCAGCCGCTACAAGACGCCCGCGCTGGTCAACCTCGACTTCGCGGTCACGTTCACCCCGCACCTCCTGCGCAAGGACCTCGACCTGGGGCTCGACGCCGGCCGCGAGCTCGAGGTCCCGATGCCGCTGGCGTCGCTGGTGCGCGATCTGGTCCAGAGCCTGATCGGCGCGGGACACGGCGACAAGGACTTCGCATCGTTGATCCTGCTCGTCGCCCGGGCCTCGGGCATCGAGCTGTCGCCGGAGAATGCACCGGTCGGCGACGGGTTATCATAGGCTGCTGTCACCGGTCACCGGTCACCGGTCCGAGGTCGCCATGAACGCCCATGCCCCGTCCCGCATCGCCTTGTTCGCCGCGCTCGCCGCCGGTCTCGCTCTGCTGCCGGCGCCGACCCCCGCCGCAGCGCAGCCCGCGCCGCCTGCACCATCGGGGCCGGGGCCCAACGCCGCACAGGGGCTCCGGCGCATGCGCGTCATCGCGTTCGAAGGCGGGTCCAACCTGGCGCTGTGGGCCGCCGAGCGCCAGGGCTTCTTCGAGGACAACGGCGTCAAGATGATCCTGACGTACACGCCGACCGCGACCGCGATGGTGACCGGGCTGGCCGACATCAAGTTCGATATCGGCTTTCTCGCGATGGACCACATCGTCGCGTACAAGGAGGGGCAGGGCGATGCAAAGCTGCAGAGCAATCCCGATCTGATCGCGCTGTTCGGCGTCGACGACGGGCTGCTCACGCTGGTGAGCGCGCCCGCCGTGAAAAAAGTCGGTGACCTCAAGCGCAAGACCGCCTCCGTCGACGCCCTGACCACCGGCTATGCCTACGTGTTGCGCGAGCTGCTCGGCCGCGGTGGCCTCTCGGACGCCGACGTCAACCTGGTATCCGCGGGCGGCACGGCCAGTCGCTATCGCGAGCTGCTCGCGGGCAAGGCCGACGCCACGCTGTTGCGCACGCCGTTCGAGCTCATGGCCAAAGATCGCGGCTACCACGTACTGGCCACCGGCGACGCGCTCGGGCCGTACCTCGGCACGGTGGCGGCGACGCGCCGGATCTGGGCGCAGGAGAACCAGGCCGCGATGGTCGGCTTCATCCGCGCGTATCGCGCCGGGCTCGAGTGGGTGTCCGATCCCAAGAACCGAGCCATCGCCGAGGCGATGCTCGTCGCCAACATCCGCGACATGACGCCCGCGCTCGCCAAGCGCTCCTACGACGCGCTGTTCGCGCCCAAGCACGGCCTGATCCGCGACATGTCGCTCGATCCGGCGCGGATCAAGACGGTGATCGACCTGCGCGCCAAGTACCGCGAGGGCAAGAAGGAGTACGGCCCCCCTGCGAAGTACATCGAGCCCAGCTACCGCGAGAAGGCGTTCGAGAAGTTGCCGCGCGACGGCGCACACTGAAGGGCGGCGCGGAGCCCGGGCGGTCGGTCGCTCCTGTGTGTGGACATCATGTCTGCACACACCATGGCGCCGGCGCTGATCGGTATTGCCGAGTACTGCCGCGCTTCGCAGCGGCGATTCTGGCGTCGATGCGCTTGTCGGTGATCGCGCGCGCGTGATGCTCTTCGCGCGAGGGAATACATGCGTAACGCCGCTTCGATTGCGAGCATGCTGCTGGGCGTCCTGGTCGCGTGCGGTCCGATCTCGGACCCGGGTGCTGATCACGATCGCCGCAACGTCATCGCGCTGGGCGGAAGGACGATCGATACGCGCGCGCCCGATGCGCTGCCGGCGCAGCCCGGCGACGAGACCGCGCTGGTCAAGTTCGCGGGGCCGGTCAGCCGCGAGCAGCTCGCGCAGCTCTCGCAGGCCGCGCGCATCTATACCTATCTCCCGCACGACACGTTCCTGGTCCGGCCGTATCGCACGGGGAGCGCGCTGGCCGCGGCGCCGCTCGGCGCGGCGTGGACCGGCGCGTATCGCCCCGAATACAAGATCGGGCCGAGCGCCGACGAGCTCGCGATGCTCGCGCCCGACGAGACGCACACGGTGATGGTGACCGTGGTGCCCGATGCGGACCTGTCGCGCGTGGCCGCCGCCGCGGGCGCGCTTCCCGGCACGACCGTCGTCGGCCAGGACCGCGGCGCGCAGTTCTCGCGCCTGCGCTTGCGCGTTGCGGGGGCAGCGCTCGCCGACGCGACCCTGGCGCTCGCCGCACAGCCCCAGGTCTTCTGGGTCGACGTCGAGGGCCGGCGCGAGCTGCTCAACGACACCACCGTCTGGGTCGCGCAGTCCGGGCTCGACGCCGGGCAGACCACGCCGATCTTCGATCACGGCATCCACGGCGAGGGCCAGGTCGTGGGCTACATCGACACCGGCATCGACGCCGACAGCTGCTACTTCCGCGACGCCGCGCTCGGCCTGCCGCCGATGAACGTGTGCGGCGGCGCGGCGTTCGACAACGCGCAGCGCAAGGTGGTCGCGGTCGACTTCCTCACGCCGAGCGAGTGCGCCGACGGCATCGCGGCCAACGAATGGGACACCCAGAACCATGGCTCGCATGTCGCCGGCACGATCGCGGGCGATAACCTCGCCACTCCGATCGCACACGATCCGGGCGATGGCATGGCGCCGGGCGCCAAGCTCGTCGTGCAGGATGCCGGCTTTCTCACCGACGATTGCGGCGATCTGCCGGGCATCGGCTGCCCGGTCGTCGATCTCAAGCCGTTCTTCGAGCAGGCGTACCAGCAGGGCGCGCGCATCCACACCAACTCGTGGGGCGACAACGAGAACGCCTTCGTCCAGAACAACTACAGCGCGGCGTGCCAGGACGTCGACGAGTTCATGTTCAACCATCCCGACTTCCTGATCCTGTTCGCGGCCGGCAACTCGGGCCCGCGCGCGGCCTCGGTCGGCAGCCCCTCGGTCGCCAAGAACGGCATCTCGGTCGGCGCCACGCTGCGCGGCACCCAAGCCGATTCGATGGCGGGATTCTCGAGCTGCGGCCCGACGGCGGACGGCCGGTTCAAGCCGGATCTCACGATGCCGGGCTCGCGCATCATCTCGGCGCGCAACGATCGCAACATCGCCTCGAACAACTGCAACACGATCCAGATGAGCGGCACCAGCATGGCGAGCCCGGGCGCCGCGGGCATGGCCGCGCTGGTGCGCCAGTATTACACCGATGGCTTCTTCCCGACGGGGAGCGCGGACGCCGCCGATGCGTTCACGCCGAGCGCCGCGCTGATCAAGGCGACGCTGCTGAGCTCGACGCGCGCGATGGGCGGCACCGGCGCGGGCCCGGTCCCCGACGCATGCCAGGGCTGGGGGCGCGTGCTGCTCGACGACGCGCTGTACTTCACCGGCCAGCCGCGGCGGCTCGTCGCCGTCGACGACGCGGGCTTCGCACAGGGCGGCGCGGGCGAGGTCCGCGCGTTCGAGGTCGTGGTCGCCGAGGGCCAGCCGCTGCGCGCGACGCTGGCATGGACGGACTTCCCGTCGACGCCGGCCGCGAGCATCAACCTCAACAACGATCTCGACCTCGAGGTCGTGGGCCCGTCGGGCACCTTCCTGGGCAACGTGCTCGCCGCCGGACAGTCGACCGCGGGCGGCGCGCCCGACCGGCTCAACAATGTCGAGCAGGTCATCGTGCCGACGCCGCTCGCGGGCACGTACACGATCAAGGTGCGCGCGTTCAACGTGCCGAGCTCGGCGCAGCCGTTCGCGCTCGTGATCAGCGGCGGCATCGATCGCGCGCCGCTCGCCAAGGCCGGCTCCGACGCGACGGTGACCACCGGGACGGCGGTGACGCTCGACGGCTCGGGCTCGACCGACCTCGATCGCGATCCGCTGACCTTCCGCTGGACGCAGACCGGCGGCCCCGACGTCGCGCTCGCGACGCCGACCGAAGCGATCGCCGGATTCACGCCGGCCCAGGACGGCACGTACACCTTCCAGCTCACCGTCTCCGACGGCATCGCGCAGACCAAGGACATCGTGGTCGTCCGTGTGGCGGACAAGCAGGTCGTGTTCAGCGACGACTTCGAGATCGATCGCGGCTGGCGCCGCAACCCCGCCGGCAAGGACACCGCCACGCTCGGCCTCTGGGAGCGCGCCACACCGCAGCCGACCGCCGACAACGGCGCCAAGCAGCTCGGCGCCGCCGCGAGCGGGCGGTTCGACCTCGTGACCGGCGCGATCGCCGGCGGCAGCGCCGGCGTCAACGACGTCGACGGCGGCGTCACGTCGATCCAGTCGCCGGTGATCGTGCTGCCGCCCGGTGGCACCGCGACCCTGTCGCTGTCGTACTACTTTGCGCACCTCGACAACGCATCACCGGCCGACTTCTTCCGCGTGCAGATCGTCGGCGACACGGGGCCGCCGGTGACGGTGATCGAGGAGCTCGGCAGTGCGACCAACCGCGATGCCGCATTCCTTCGTCGAACGGTCGACATCACGGCGTTCGCCGGCCAATCCGTGCGCGTCTTGATCCAGGCCGGCGATCTGGAGGGCGCGAGCCTCGTCGAGGCAGCGGTGGACGACGTCGTGATCGAGCGACAGTAGATCTCGCAGCCCTGGACGTCATTCAGAGGTCCTGTCGGCGCGCGTTGAGGCGCCAAGCCCCAGCGTTGCGATGGCAACGTACCGGGATTGCTCGTCGTCCACGTGGCATGGCTCGTGAACAACTCCGGCGCGTAACTGCGTCTGGAGATCCTTTGTCCGCTCGGTCTTACCAGTTTGTCGCTGCGCTCGTTGCGCTGCTTGCGAGCGCAGGCGGAACGGCAGCCGCCGAGGGGCGCGGCGTGTTCCGGATCGGCGTCGAGCCGCTCTCGCTGACGCCCTCGACGGACACGCCGTTCGTCGGCGATCACGTCAACGACGCTATCGCCGCGTACAACACGGCATCATCGGCGTACAACCGCGCGCACGGCTTCGCGCCGGGCTCGCCCATGGCCGTCGCGCCGATCGATAGCAGCGCGCTCGGCCTGCACACCACGCTCGTGACGTTTGCGCCGGGCTTCGAGCTCGGCGGCGAGCACGTGGCGTTCCGGATCGAGGGCCTCGTGGGCATCTCCGATCACGTGCGCGCGCTCGGCCTCGGTCTGTATCCGATCGATCTCCAGCTCCCGCTGCGCGGCTCCCACGTCACGCCGTACTTCGTCGCCGGCGGGACGCTGCGCTGGCTCGACCGCAGCGACCTCGACGGCGAGACCGGCGGTCTGGGCACCGTGCGCGCCGCGGCGGGCGCACGGATCGGGCGGCACTTCGCCGTCGAGCTCGGCGTCGGGTTGTTCATGCTGGGCGGCCTCTACAACGGCAGCGAGCTGCGATCGATGTCGAGCTACAATCCGCGCGGCATGGCGCCGCCGCCGGCTCCCGATCGCGTGGTGTCCGGCGGCGAGCAGACCGGCATGATCGACGTCTCGGTCGGCTTCGTTCTGTAGTTGCCCGCAACCAGCCAAGATTCGCGTCGTCAAAAGATTGTCTTTGACAGACCGAATCCACACTGCTATTCGTTTGCACCCTCGGCTGTTGGGGCAGACGGCGTGAACTACGCATCTGCTTGAACGCCAGATGCTTACGGGTCCCCGGACGTGCCTCATGGCGCCCACGGTGGCTCACAACAGGCCTTCTCGAAAGGCCGCCAAGCAGGTGCCAGTGTCATGGTGGCACACCGGTGCGCCACACCGGTTTCCTCGGGTTCGATTCCCGGCATCTGCTCTATGTATTGCCTCTCTAGCTCAGCTGGTAGTAGCAACTGCCTCGTAAGCAGTAGGTCGTCGGTTCGAGTCCGACGGGAGGCGCGCAATCGCCAGATCGCGCTCGCGCTGGTACTCGTCCTCGAGCTCGTCCTCGCGCTCGCCCTCGAGCTCGAGCGCGAACGCCAGGTGCCGCGCATCGTGGCGCGTGATGCTCGCGAGCAGGCCACCCTCGCCGCCGCTGTCGAGTGCGAGCGAGCCGCGGTAGACCCCGATGACCGCGGATGTCGCCCGCGCGAGCATCTCACCCGCGAAGCTGCCGATCGCCGTGCTCGCCGCGGAGGCGATGCTCGCAGCGCGCGGCGCGCCGCCGTCACACAGCGCAGCCACCGCATCGCGCAGCCGCACACCACCGCTGGCTAGCCGCAGCAGGTCGGCCAGGTCCGCGGCACCTGCCTCGTCGCGCGACATCCACACATGGACGTCGAGCAGCTCACGCGCGCAGCCGCTCCACAGCATCCCGTCCTCGAGCGCGAGCCGCCCGGGCCGCGCGCCGCTCGGCCAGCGCAGCGTCCGCGCGCGGTACGGCAACGCCCCCGGCCGCGCCCGCGTGCACACCACCACGTCGATCCGCAGCCGCGCCGCACCGTCCGTTTCGTCCGGCTCGCCGCCGCGCGGCTGTTCTTCGCGCAGCACCATGTCGCGCAGCACGACGTCGCGCAGGCGCAGCCGCACGTCGCTCACGCCCGCGGCGCCTGGGGCGATCGCTCGAACGCCGAACGGCTTGTCGTCGATCTCGAATTCGCGCGCCGCGAGCCGCGTGCGCAGCGGAAACAGCCAGTAGTCGCACCAGACCATCGCGTAGGACGCCAGCTCGATGCGGCCGCCGCCCGCCAGCCGCTGCGCCGAGCTCTCCAGCATGCGCAGGTCCGCCGGCGCGGCCGTGAAGATCGCCAGCAGCGTGTCGAGCCCGGGCGCCGAGCGCGCCAGGCCGAGCGGCCACACCACCGGGATGCCGCGCAGCTGCTCGTCGATATCCGCGCCGAGCGTCCGGTCGCCCTGCGGCGCCAGCTCGAAGCTCGACAGCAGCGCGATCCGCCCGCGCGGCCCGATATGGAACACGTGCGCATGCAGCGCCCGCGCCGACAGGTTCCTCGCCCGCACATAGATGACATCGTCGAGCCCGAGCGCAAAGCCGTGCTCGGGCCGCGGCCGCTCGGCGCCCGCGACGACCGTGCCCCACACCACCTCGACGTCGCTGCGCGCCACCCCTTGCTCCTCCGGCAACCCGCGCAACCGCTCCACCAGCGCCAGGTTCGCCAGATCGCTCGCCGCGTCCCCGAGCCCCACCGGATACGACACCGGCTCGAACATCCGCTCTTCCCCGTCGCGAATCACCAGCCGGTCGCCGCACAGCTCGACCTCGGCCAGCACCTCCC
>DATIPJ010000796.1:0-2044 GCA_035472155.1 Kofleriaceae bacterium | reverse complement strand
TCTTGAACAGCGGCATCGCGCGCTCGAAGTCGCCGTGGCCGGCGAGCGCCACGCCCTGCCAGTAGATCATCTCGGCGTTGTCGGGCACCGCGGTCGCCGCCGTGCCGTAGTGCTCGACGGCGCCCTTGATGTCGCCGACCTCGATCGCCGCGTCCCCGCGGTTCATCTGGTCGTACGCGCGCGCCAGCCCGAGCAAGCGATGGAGCTCGACCAGCGGCGCCGGCGAGTCATCGACCCGCAGGTCGATCTTGCGCTCGGCCCACGGCGTCGCCGACTTCTTGCCCGAGACGACCTTGAGCGCGGCCGACTGGCAGCCGCGGAGGTCGCCGCCCACCGCCTGCGCGGCGTCGAGCGCGGCCATCATGCGCGCGGCCAGGTCGCCCTTCGCGCCCTCGTAGGCCGCGGCCATCGCCGCGACCACCTTGTCGTTTCCCATCAGGTTCGACTGCACGGTGTAGCCCTTGCCGACGTGATGCCCCGCATACTGGATGCACCGGTCACCGGTGTGCGCCGCGGTGTGGCCCTGGGCGTCGACGAACCCGAGCTGACGCACGTTCGCCTGCTTGTCCTCGGCGATCAGCTGCGCCATCGCATCGGGCGCCGCTACCCCATCGCGCATCAGGGCGAGCCCCTTGGGCCCATAGGACACTTCTGTGAACGACTGCGTCGCGACCGCGCCAACGCCGGCCTCGACCCAGGCGACGTTCGCTCCGACGGAGAACCAGTGCGACTGCACTGCGACACCCAGATCGCCAGTCTCTGGATCGCGGGCCACGATCGAGAACGTGTGTGCGGGGCGAACCGTCGAGGTGGTCTCGGTGCCGAGCGGCAGAATTTGAAACGCTCCGTTCGCTCGACAATAAGCATCAGACTTCGTCGGAGGCTCGACGCTGCTGCGATGACAGCCGACGAAAAGGAAACAGACTATTGCAGTGCCCCGCATGCAGAGACTGTTTCATGCGTAGCGGCCAGATGGTAGCGATCGTGTATGGGACTGCTCGTCGATGGCGTCTGGCGCGACGACTGGTACGAGCCGGATGCCCATGGCGCTTTTCAGCGCCCCGAGGCGAGATTCCGCAATCGCCCCCATGACATCAAAGACATCGTCGCCGGTCGCTACCACCTCTATGCCGCCCGCGCCTGCCCGTGGGCGCATCGCACGCTGATCACGCGCTCGCTGCGCGGGCTGACCGACGCGATCAGCGTGACGATCGTCGACCCGCACATGGGCCCCGACGGCTGGGCGTTCCGCGCCGGCGATCCGGACCCGATCGGCGGCGCCGCGCTGCTGCGCGAAGTCTACCTCCGCGCCGCGCCCGACTACAGCGGCCGCGTGACCGTGCCGGTGCTGTGGGACAAAGAGCTCGGCACCATGGTCAACAACGAATCTCGCGAGGTGATGCGGATCTTCGATATCGACTTCGCGCCGCTCTCGCGCAATCCGCACGTGCCCACGCTCGCGCCGGCCGAGCTCATCGACGAGATCGATCGCGTGCTCGATGCGATCTACGCCCCGATCAACAATGGGGTGTACCGCGCCGGCTTCGCGACCAGCCAGGGCGCGTACGACCGCGCCGTCCAGGAGCTGTTCGCCGCGCTCTCCCACTGGGACGCGGTGCTCGGCGAGCGGCCCTACCTGTGCGGCGCGCAGATGACCGAGGCCGACATCGCGCTGTTCACGACGATGCTCCGGTTCGACCTCGTGTACTACGCGCACTTCAAGTGCAACCTCAAGCGGCTGCGCGACCACCCCAACCTCTGGCGGTTCACGCGGCAGATGTACCAGCACCCCGGCATCGGCCCGACCTGCCACCTCGACGACATCAAGACGCACTACTACTGGAGCCAGCCGACCGTGAACCCGACGCGCATCGTGCCGCGCGGTCCGTCGCTCGAGGCCGAGCTGGCCCGTCCGATCTGACGTCAAACCACCGGTCGGCGCCGGATCAGGTGCACCAGCACCAGCAGGATCACCGCGCCGATGAAGGCAACGAAGATCGTCCCGGCGAGCCCGGCGAACGGCACGTGCCAGCCCGCCGCGGTG
>DATIPJ010000795.1:0-3542 GCA_035472155.1 Kofleriaceae bacterium | reverse complement strand
CGATGCCGCCGGCGAGCCGGCCGACCGCCTCGAGCTTCTGGGCGTGGCGCAGCTGCTCCTCGAGGCGCTCGCGCTCCTCGAGCTCGTTGCGCAGCGCGGCGGTGCGCTCCTCGACCTTGCGATCGAGCTCGCGGCGCGCCTCGTCGGCCTGGGCCAGCGCGGCCTGCAGCGCGCGCTCGCGGCGCGCGTCGCCGTCGCGCAGGTCGAGGATCTTCATGGTGGCGACGTGGCGCGCGGCGTGGACGATGAAGGCGACGCCGAGGCTGGCGGCCATCACGATCGCGTTGAGCCCCAGCTGATCGCGCGGCAGGATCACGGCCGCGAGCGCGGCCCATGCGGCGACCTCGATGACGGCGATGAAGGCCGCCCACAGCGCCGACAGCACGGTGCCCGCCGAGGCGATGAGCAGGATCGCCACCGAGAACGAGAACAGCGGGTTCGCCCCCATCGCCGCGGTCATCAGCACGTTGCCGAGCACGGCGAACGACAGGGTCGCCGACATGATGTGGACCCACCGGTACGACAGGTTCTTGCGGCGGCACACCGCGTAGAGGCCGAGGCTCGAGAGGATGATCGCGACGTCGTAGATCTCGACCGGCACGTGCGTCGCTGGCGGGAACCCGAACGGCGTGTACAGCGCGAACGCGGCGAACAGCACCGCCACCGCGAGCGCCGCCGGGCGCAGGCCGCTGGTCGCGATGTTGCCGAGGTCGGCCTCGATGCGGGCCAACCGGCCGGTCAGCGAGCGGCTCGCCGCGGGATCGACGATCGTCGAGCGCGCGTTGCGCAGGCGCTCGATCACCGTGCCACCCACCGCCTTGCTCACCGCCGCGTCGACGGGCTTGCCAGCGGACTCGGTCGCGGACTGCGTCATGCGGGCAACACCGCCCGGCGCGCGCAGTGCGCCTCGATCATGTCGCGGATCGTGCGCGTGAGCTCCTCGAGCTGATACGGCTTCTCGAGCACGCGGTCGTGCGGCCCGAGGGCATCCGAGCGCGCCAGGCGATCGGCGCTGTAGCCGGTCACGAACAGGACCGGAAGGTCGGGCCATTTCGCGCGCAGGCGGCACGCGAGCTCGGGGCCGTCGATGCCGGGCATCACCACATCGGACAGTAACAGATCGACGCCATCCAGCGATTCGGCGATCCGCAGCGCATCCTCGCCGTCCGTTGCAGCGATCACGCGATAACCGAGGCGCTCGAGGTTGCGCTGCACCGCGCGGCGCACGGCGGCCTCGTCCTCGACGACGAGCAGGCTCTCACGGGCGAGCGCTGCCCTGGGCTGCGCGGCGGCTGCAGCGCGATGCGGCGCGCTGCCCCGCGTGCGCGGCAGGAACACGGTGAAGGTCGAGCCCTTGCCGAGCTCGGTCTCGACGTCGATCTGGCCGCCATGCTGGGTCACGATGCCGTGCGCGACCGCCAGGCCCAGGCCCGTGCCGCGGCCGACATCCTTGGTCGTGAAGAACGGCTCGAAGATCGAGCGCCGGGTGTCCTCGTCCATCCCCGTGCCGGTATCGGTGACCGCGATCCGCACGTACGACCCCGGGCGGAGGCGGTACTGCACCGCCGAGACGCCGGCGATCTCGACCGGCTCGGCGGCGACCGTCAGCGTGCCGCGGTTGCGCATCGCGTCGCACGCGTTGATCGCGAGGTTGAGCAGCACCTGCTCGATCTGATGGCGATCGGCCAGGACCTCGCCGGCGTCGTCGCCGAGCTGGACCTCGAGCCGGATGCTCGCCTCGGCCACGCGGCGGACCATGCGCTGGACGCCGCCGAGGATGTCGGACACCGCGACGGCCGTGCGCTGCAGCGTCTGCTTGCGCGCGAACGCGAGCAGATCGTGGGTCAGCGCGGCGGCGCGGTCGGTCGCGTCGCTGGCGTCGCGGATCGCCTCGCTGGTCTGATCCGGCGACGACGCGGGCTCGGTGACCGTGACCAGGCTCATCCGGATCACGGTGAGCAGGTTGTTGAAGTCGTGCGCGATGCCGCCGGCGAGCCGGCCGACCGCCTCGAGCTTCTGCGCGTGGCGCAGCTGGGCCTCGAGCCGCTCGCGCTCCTCGAGCTCGTTGCGCAGCGCGGCCGTGCGCTCCTCGACCTTGCGATCGAGGCCGCGGCGCGCCTCGTCGGCCTCGGCGAGCGCCTGCTGCAGCGCGAGCTCTCGCCGCGCGTCGCCGGCGCGCAGCTCCAGGATGCGCGCGCGCGAGCGAAACCGGCCGACGTGGACGATCACGGCGACCGCGACCGAGCTCACCATCACGAATGCATTCAGCGTGACGTCGGTTCCGTTCAGCTCGATCGCCGCGACCACCGCCCACGCCGCGACCTCGACCAGCGCGATCGCGATCGCCCACGCGATCGACAGCACGCTGCCCGCCGAGGCGATCAGCAGCACCGCGACGTAGAAGGTGAACAGCGGGTTCGAGTGCATCAGCGCCGACAGCAGGATGTTGCCGAGCACCGCGAACGACAGCACGGCGGCGAAGATGTGCACGCCGGTGGGCGACAGCGAGATCCGCCGCGACAGCGTGTACTGGCCGAAGCCGAGCACGACGAGCCCGAGGTCGTAGATGCACATCGGCTCGCGTACACCGGGGCGGAAATCGATCCAGTTGTAGATCGTGAACGCCACGAACAGCCCCCCGACGACGATCGCCGCGGGTCGGAAGTTATCCGACGTGATCTCCCCGAGCCCGCCGGCGGTCCGCGGCCGCCGGGCCGGCGGCACGCGCACGGTCGCGGACACCGAGACCTCGAGCAGAGGCTCGGCCATGGGGGGAGAGTCCGCAGCGCTCCCGGGAGATGTCGCAAGGGTCGCGATGATCATTGCATCGACCAGGGTCGACGAGCGCTAAGGGTAGCCTTGGGGTCGCATACGATGCGGGCATGCTCGACAGCCTGGTATTCGACGTCCGCGGCGTTCGCGTCCCTGGAATTCTGTACGGCACTGCGTGGAAAGAGGATGCAACCGAGTCGCTCGTGCTCGGCGCGCTCACCGCCGGATTCCGAGGCATCGACACCGCGAATCAGCGCAAGCATTACGACGAGGCGGGCGTCGGCCGCGGCATCGCGCGGTCGGTCGACGGAGGCGTCGCCGGCCTCGCGCGCGATCAGCTATTCGTGCAGACCAAGTTCACGCACCTGGGCGGTCAGGACCATCGCCTGCCGTACGATGCCGCAGCCCCGGTCCGCGACCAGGTCGCGCAGTCGTTCGAGCGCTCGCTCACCCACCTCGGGCTTGACCGCATCGACAGCCTGGTCCTGCACGGCCCCTCGCAGCGCGACGGGCTGGCCCCCGCCGACCGTGAGGCGTGGCGGGCGATCGAATCCCTGGCCGAGGCGGGCCGGGTCGCGCTGATCGGGATCAGCAATGTCACCGCGCACCAGGTGCGCGACCTCGTCGAATTCGCCCGCATCGCGCCCGATTTCGTGCAGAACCGCTGCTACGCCGAGCGCGGCTGGGACCGCGCCGTACGCGCGGTCTGCGACGAGCGCGGCATCGTCTACCAGGCGTTTTCGCTGCTGACCGCGAACCGCGATGCAATC
>DATIPJ010000794.1:0-12107 GCA_035472155.1 Kofleriaceae bacterium | reverse complement strand
GCCGTGCTCGAGCCGCATCCGCATGTCACGTACGGTCAACGGGTCGGACATCCGAGGTAATGTACATTGCGCGGATGGCAGAGCGGTTCGCAATCCCGATCATCCCGACGCCCGAAGACATCGACGAGCTCGGCCATGTCTCGAACCTGGTCTACCTGCGCTGGGTGATGGACGTGGCAATGGCCCACTCGCGCTCGGTCGGCTGGGACATCGCTCGCTACCATCAGCTCGGCGCCGCCTTCATGGTACGCCGCCACGAGATCGACTACGTCTCGCAGGTCACCCTGGGCGAGACCCTGCGCGCCGAGACCTGGGTCGACACCTGGCGCCTCGCCTCCTGCATCCGCAAGACCGAGCTTCTTCGCGACGGCAAGGTCGTCGCCCGCGCGGCGACCACCTGGGCGATGATCGCCCTGGCCTCGGGCAGGCCCCAGAAGATCCCCGCCGATCTGGCCGCGCTGTTCACCTGACACGGCGCCGCGGACGCTCAGCGCACGACCTCGACGCCGCGGGCGATCAGGCGCTTGATGGCGGCGACGCCGGCGGGCGAGAGCCGGGTCTGGGCGACGCCGAGCGTGCGCAGGTGCGGCAGCGCGGCGAGCGGTGAGGGGTCGCGGATCTCGGTGGCCGAGAGATCGAGGATCGCGAGCGTGGGATGCGCTGCGAGCGACGGCAGGACCTTGTCGGTCAGCTCGAGCCCGACCAGCGAGAGGGTGCGCAGCCGCGGCCAGGCCGAGAGGTCGGCGATGGCGGCGTGCATCCGGCTGTCGCCGATCGTGAGCTCTTCGAGCTCGCCGAACGCGTGAAGGGCATCGAGGCCGTCCTCGGAGACGTCGGAGCCGGCGAGGTGGAGCACGCGCAGGGTGTCGCGCGCGGGTGCGAGCGCCGCGAGCACGGCGTCGTCGACGTGGACCTGATCGAGGTACAGGCGCTCGAGCGCGGTGAGAGCCCCCAGCTTTGCGAGCGCGGACGGCGAAACGTGCACGTTCGACAGCACGAGTGTCCGCAGCGCGGACAGCCGGGCGATGCGCTCGATGCCGCCGTCGCCGAGGCCGGTGTGGCCCAGCCCGAGCGCGGTCAGCCGCGGCGCGCCGTCGAGGAACGCCATCGCGCGGTCGTCGATCGATGTGCGCGACAGGAACAGCTCGACCAGCTGCGGCCCGGGCCGAGCTGCGAGCGCCGCGTCGGTGATCGGTGTACCGTCGAGCCGCGCGATCCGCATCTGCGGCCCTGCGAGCAGCGCCGCGGCGCTGGCGTCGTCGACCGGCGTGTCGGCGAGGTCGATCTCCTCGAGGTCGGTCCGCGCGGCGATCGCGTGGATCGTCGCGGTGGTGATCGCCGTCTCCGCCAGCCGCAGCTCGCGCAGCCCGGGTCGCTTGACCAGCGTCAGCGCGAGCGGATCGTGCACCTTGGCCCCTGACAGCCCGATCTCGACGAGGTTCGGCGCCGTGGCGAGCCACGCCAGCTCGGCATCCGTCGGATGGTGCGCGGTGCTCGAGATGTCGAACCGCACCAGCGCGGGCGCCAGCGCCGCCAGCGTGGCGATCTCGCCGCGCACCCGCGTGTGATCGAGGAACAGCTCGCGCAGCGGCAACCCGCGCAGCGCGGCGATCGTCTTGCGTCCGACCCGCGTGCTGCCGAGGTCGGCGATCTCGAGCTTGCCGAGGGTGGCGAGCGCCGCCCCGCCATCGTCACCGAGCTGCGTCCCGGCGATGTTCAGCGCATGCAGCTCGCCGAGCCGGGCGATCGCCCGCGCCGCTGCATCGCTCACGGCCGTGTCCTCGACGTCGAGCGCCTCGAGTGCCGGATAGCGCTCGGCCAGCGCCGCGACCGCCGCGTCATCGATCGCCGTGCGCGCCAGGTACAACCTCTTCAGCGACAGCTGCATCGCACCGAGCGCAGGGCCGTCGACGCCCGTGCCGTCGAGCAGCAGCGCGCCCAGCTCCGGCAAGTCTCGCAGCGCACCCAGCCACGGCGCCACGGGCTGATTGCGCAGCGACAGCCCGGGCACATGCTCGGCGCGCACCAGGCCGACCAGCGTCGCGAGCCCCGCCTCGTCGAGCTTGCGGATCGGCTCGACGTACCAGCGCTCGGGCATCGGCTGCGCGACCGTCCCGGGCCACTGCCCGATCTGCTGCACGCCATGCGGCGTCCACGTCATCACCCGCACCGGTATCGCCGCCCACGGCGACACGGGAGCCGGCGGTGGAGCGACCTTCGTCTGCACCGGCGCCGGCGGCGGCATCACCGGCCGCGCCGCCGGCCGCGCACACCCCGCAAGCATCGCAAGGCCGACGATCCACACCGCCCGACCGCGCTTGCGACTCACACGTTCGCGGCCTTGCACCGCGCCGCTATAACACTGTCGTCTGCGGCGCGACCACGAGCTTGATGAATTCTTCGCGGGTCGCCAGGTGATCGAGGAAGATGCCGCGCACGCCGCTGGTCACCAGCCGCGCCTCGTGCGCGCCGACCCCGCGCGCCGCCATGCACATGTGCAGGCCCTCGATATAGACTGCGGAGCCCTGGCTCGCGAGCTGATGGTGCAGGATGTCGGCGAGCTCGTGCGTCAGATCCTCCTGCAGCCGCGGGCCGCGCGCGATCATGCGCGCCAGTCGCGACAGCTTCGACAACCCGAGCACCTTGTCGGTCGGGATGTACGCCATCGAGATCCGGTACACCACCGGCAGCAGGTGGTGCGGGCACACACCGAATGCGGTGTTGTGCTTCGAGATCACCATCTCTGTGTACTTCGCCGGAAACGTCTTCTCGAGCAGCGCCTGGACCTGCTGCTTCACCTGCTTCTGGTCGTGGATGAGCTCGTGGAGCCCTTTGGCCGCGCGCGCCGCGGTGTCGGCGAAGTTTTCGTCTTTCGTGTCGTACCCGAGGGTGGTGAGGCCGTCGAGGATCTTCGAGTAGCCCTCGGTGAAGAGGGCGAGTGCCTTGCGATCGAGCTCCATGGGGTGTCCTCGTGCTTGCGCAGGATTGCGGCGGTTGCTGCCGCGATACCGAGCGCCCGCGCATCTGCGATTGCTACGCTTATCACTGCGTCGTAGCCCGGATCCGTAGTCGCGACAAGCGCAGCCGGCATCGCCCCGCGCACGACGGCGATTCGCAGCCGGCGATGCGTCAACGTCTGGTCATGAAATGCCACCGGGGCGCGATCGACCGTAACGTCCATCGCTTCGGCCATCTCCAATGGAGGCAGCTCCCACAGCCCGCCGAACAGTCCCTCGGGTGCGCGGCGCGCCAGCACGATGCGCCCGGCCGCTTCGATCCACACGACGGTGCGCGCGATCAGCGGTAGCTCCGACGCCTTCTTGCGCGCCGCCACCACGGGCAGCTCGTCCTGCCGGCCCGCGCGGGCCGCGGCGCAGTCCTTCACCAGCGGGCACGCCAGACAGCGCGGCTGCGACGGCGCGCAGATCGTCGCTCCGAGCTCCATCAGCCCCTGATTCAGGTCGCCGGGCGCGGCGGTCTCGGGCAGCGCGCCCATCAGCTCGCCGGCCGCCGCCCACAGCGCGCGCTGGCCGGCGGTCGACTTGATGTCATCCTCGACGGCAAACACCCGCGCCAGGACGCGCGCCACGTTGCCATCGACCAGCGGCGCTCGCTACCCAAACGCGATCGATGCGATCGCCCCCGCCGTGTACGGCCCGATCCCGGGCACCTCGCGCAGCTCCGACGCGCGCGACGGCAGCGCGCCACCGAACCGCGCATCGACCGCGCGCGCCCCCGCATGCAGGTTGCGCGCGCGCGAGTAGTACCCCAGCCCCGCCCACGCCGCGAGCACGTCGTCGAGCTCCGCGCCCGCCAGCGCCGACACGGTCGGAAACCGCGCCATCCAGCGCTCCCAGTACGGGATCACCGTCTGCACGCGCGTCTGCTGCAGCATGATCTCGCTGACCCAGATCGCATACGGGTCGCGCGTGCGACGCCACGGCAGGTCGCGCTGCACGCGCGCAAAGTGCTCGACCACAGCTGCGGCGATCGCGCGATGACGGCGCACGCCACGTCGTATCGCGCCGGCGCGCCACGCACAACTGCATCGCTCTGGGCAGCGCCCCCTCGCTGCTCTGGATCGCCTCGAGATCGGCAGCGCCACGCTTCTCACCGGCACGATGGACGCGATCGGCTGTCGTCGGCCGCTTAGGCTTCTCCCGCGGCACGGCGGCCGTCACCGCGGGATCGTCAGGTCCACGATCGCCGGCAGGTGGTCCGAGCCGACCTGCGGCCCGATCCGCCGCGCGCGCACCCCGATCGAGCACGACGCCAGCAGATGGTCGATCGGGATCCGAAGGATCGCCATATCCGACGGAAAGCTGGCCTGGATGCCGAAGCCCGCACGGCTGTCGCACAGCCCGGTGTGCTCGACGAGCCTGGCAAACACCCGCGACCACGGCGTCGTATTGAAATCCCCCATCACCACCAGCGGCTCCTCGAGCGCACGCACTCGCTCGGCAACCGCCGCGACCTGGCGCTCCTGCAATCGCATTGCATCTGCATTGATCGGCGGCATCGGGTGCATCAGCACCACGCGCAGCCGCGCATCGCGAATCTCGACCTCGGCGACCGCGCTCGGCAGATCGCTGCCCAGTCGCTCGATCGCGCCGGCCACGCGCCCGCGCGCATACAGCGCCACCCCGAAGTGGTCGTCGCGCGGCTCCTCGATTCGCCCGACAAAGTCGCTCACAGCCGGGGCGACCCCGGCGATCCAGCGCCGATCGACCTCCACCAGCCCGACGATGTCCGGCTTCTCGTCGGCGATCAGCTGCCGGACCTGGTCGACGTGCCGATTCTCGGTGCGCACATTCAGCATCAGCACGCGGATCTCGCCCCCGCCCGCCGCCCCGCTGCGCGGCGACCGCGTCAGATCTACGACAAGCGGCAGCGCATGCACCAGCATCGCAATCGCCGCGACATCGATCCAGCCGTGCATCCGCAGCGCGGCCACCGCCGCGAGTAACACGGCCCCCGCGACGACATACTGCACGCGAAAGTGCTCGAGCAGCGTGCACGGCCACACCGGAACCCACGTCAACACCCACGCCGCAGACACCCCGAGCACCGCAATCGCAACCAACGACGCGAGCACCTGCCTGGTCGGCGTGCCCACCGCCGCTCCCCCGCCGCCACTCGTGCCACTCGCTTCCATGGATCCGATCGGTCGTACCACGGGCCGCTCAACGCCGCCCGATGCCCGTCGGCTGCCCGATGCCCGTCGGCTACCCGATGCCCGTCGGCTGCGTCTTCCAGCAATACCTGCAGGTCAGCGCGAAGACGACGAGGTCGACCATCCATCGCGGACGGGCGAGAACTGGACATCGACCTCAGAGACAACGACAGTACCTGCGTACTGGCGGGTCCATCCGCCGCTTGTACATCGAGGGCTCAGGTGGCGACCTGGGCCCTCACTCTTTCCATCCGATGGTCGGATTCTCGGCCGCCCACCCACGGTGCCGCCACTTCTTGAACTCAGGCGTGGCCCGTGTCCCCGATGATGCCGCCCTGAATGAGCCGGTTAACCACTTAACAACTGGCGCAAGCATCGCGAGGATCGCGCCGCGATGGCGCAGAACTGGAAGATCGACCCGTTCTCCACGGCCATCCTGTCCCCGGCTGGGAGGAATACGGCGACCAGGCCTTCCTGTGGCGCGGACCCCCGACGTACGACCCTCTCGTGGTGTATCGGCCGCGTACCTGGTTACTTCGGGAGGGTTACCTGCGCGGCGGACCGCCCATTTCGGTGCGCGAGGTCCCGTCGACGCCTCGGCAGCTGTCGGTGGAGAAACCAACTCGATGACGGGCGTCGACGAACGGCATCAGCGTCATTCGCGCTACCTGGTGCTTCGGCGGGCTCACCGCCACTGCTCACGACAGGTCGCGTTCGTCGCGTTCCGCTGTTCCCGGCCGTCGCTCTTCCGCACGCAGCTTCGGGGGCGCAGCGCTGGCTCGGTCAGCTGTTGGCGCCGTGCGGGGTGCCTTCGTGGTAGCCGCCTGCGGTTTGCACGCCGACGATGGCCTGGGCGAGGAATTGCTCGGAGCGCGTGGCGCCCGTGTAGGTGAAGGCGGACTGCAGGCCCGTGAGGATCTCGAGGAGGATGTCGCCCACGCTCTCGCGGCCCTGCTTGAGGTAGACGCGCGAGGTGGAGATGCCCTCGCGGAAGAAGCCCTTCTTGGCGCGCTCGAATGGATCGAGGCCGCTGGTGCGGTCGCTGACGGCGCGGGCGGAGGCCATGCCGTAGCTCTCCTTGAAGGGGCGGCCGTCGCGGTCTTCCTTGACGTCGCCCGGGCTCTCGTAGGTGCCGGCGAGCATGGTGCCGATCATGACGCGCGAGGCGCCTGCGGCGAGATAGAGCGCCACGTCGCGCGGATCGCTGACGCCGCCGTCGGCCCAAACGTGCTTGCCCAGGCGGCGCGCCTCGCGCGCGCAGGCGAGGACCGAGGAGAAGGTCGGGCGGCCGACGCCGGTCTGCATGCGCGTCGTGCACATGGCGCCCGGGCCGACGTTGACCTTGACGACGTCGGCGCCGGCGTCGATGAGCGCGCGCGTGCCTTCGGGGGTGCACACGTTGCCGGCGACGAGGGTCAGGCGCGCTCCGACCGCGGCGCGCACGGCGCGGATCGCCTCGAGCATGCGGCGCTGGTGGCCGTGGGCGGTGTCGAGCACGACGACCGAGACGCCCATCTCGGCGAGCTGGCGCGCCTCGTCGGCGGCTTCGCTGGAGATGCCGATCGCGCACGCGACGATGAGCTTGCCGGCCGGGTCGAGGCTGGGCGACAGGAGGTCCATGCGCACGGCGTCGTCGCGGGTGAGCACGCCCACGAGCCGGCCGGCGGCGTCGAGCACGGGGACGGCCTTGACGCGTGCGCGCTCCATGGCCAGGAACGCGTCGCGGTTCGGGGTACCGGCGCGCACGGTGACCATCTCCGACGACATGAGCCGGTCGACCGCGGTGTACTGGTCGTGGTCGCGCAGGTTGGCGTCGGTGACGATGCCGATCGGGCGCTGGTCGCCGTCGACGACCACCACCAGGTTGTGCGAGCGCTTGCGGATGATGCCGTGGACGTCGCGCAGCGTGGCGTCGCGCAGCACGGCGAGCGGAGTGTCGTAGCGCGGGTCGGCGCTGCGGATGTGCTTGACGATGCGCTCGACGGTGCGCATCTCCATGTCCTGCGGCAGCACGCCCAGGCCGCCGAATCGCGCCATGGTCTCGGCCATGCGCTTGCCGGTGACCGCGTTCATGTTGGCCGACACGATGGGGTGCGAGCCGCCTGCGAAGTCGGGTGGGGTCAGGTCGACGTCGAGGCGCGAGCCGCCGTCGAAGTAGCCGGGGACCAGGAATACGTCGTCGAGCGACAGCTCGAGCTGCTCGTCTCGCTCGGGATGAAGAAAGTGCATCGCGCGCAGGATAGCGCCCTCGGCGGCGATGCGCGCCCTGTTCATCGCGCGGAGCGAGGAGGGCGATGTCAGCCGCGCGGGGCGAGGACGGCGATGTGCTCGCGTTTGGAGACGACCACGCCGCCGGGGCGCTCGACGGTCACCGCGAACAGCGTCGCATCGTCGACGCGGAGCTTGGCCGTGATCGCGACGACGACCTCGCCGGTCGAGCTGACATCGAACACGCCGCCGTCGACGGGGAACGCCTGATCGCGCTGGCGGTCGAAGATCCACAGCTGGTACTGCGACTTCGCCGGGTCGTTGGGCGGCAGGCCGACGAAGCGCATGAAGCCGCGCTGCGCCGAGGAGCTCCACACCACGTCGCCCGAGGCGCCTGCGGCTTCCTTGGGTTGCCACGCCAGCGTCGCTACATCGGACGCGCTCGCCAGCAGCTCGGCGCGCGCAGCCGCCGCGGTCGGTGCTGCGCGGCCACGCAGCAGCCACCACGACACGCCGACGAGCGCGATCAGCGAGGCCGCGGTCGCGAACGTCACGGCCGCCGATCGGCGGCGTGGCCTCGTCGACGACGCATGCGCCATCGAGCGCGGCGGCGCCTCCGTCGCGTGGAATCCCGACGGCCTCATTCCCGGCGGGGACATCGACGGCGGGGACATCGACGGCGGGGACATCGACGGCATGACCCAGCCGGCGAGGGTGTGCGGCTGGCGGGCGGCGATGATGCGGTCGCCCGCGGCGGCGAGGATGCGGTCGGCGACGTCGGCGGGCATGAGCTCGATCGGGAGGGTCGCGAGGTCGACGGCGGCGGCGGCGAGGTCGTAGCTCAGGTCGGCGTCGGCGCCGAGGGCGTGGAGCTCGTGGGCGTCGGCGTCGTCGAGGCCGTGGAGGGCGCGATCGGCGAGGAGGTCGTGAGCGCGGGGGTGTGCAGCGCGAGGAGTCGTCGCGCGTGGAGAGGTGCCGCGGTCGTCGGAGCGTGTCATGGGACCTCCTCGTGTACGCCCAGGAGGGCGGCGCGGATCGACTGCAGGCCCCGTCGAGCATGCGCCTTGACGGTGCCGAGCGGCATGCCGGTTTGTGCGGCGATCTCGCCGTGGGACAGGCCGTGGCAGGTGGCGAGCAGGAGCACGCGGCGCTGCTCGGGGCGGAGGCGGTCCAGGGCGCGCGCGGCTTGCGAGGCCTCGGCGCAGGTGTCGGGGCCGCGCGCGTGGTCGGCGATCGGCGGCTCGGCGTCGATGGTCTCGGTGGTGGGCCGGCGCTGGCGCATCCGCCGCCGGTCGATGAGGCGGCGGCGCGCGAGCATGGCGACGAAGGCGGGCTCCGACGAGAGCTGCGGGTCGTAGCGCGGGGCGCTCTTCCAGAGGTCGAGGAAGATCTCCTGGACGGCGTCCTCGGCATCGTTGCCTTCGAACCGCCGCGCGATCGACCACACCAGGCCGCCGTAGCGCGCGAGGCAGTCGCGCACTGCCCCCGGGTCGCCGCTGGCGACGCGACTGAGCAGCGCGGCGGCAGGGGCAGAGGCGGGCTGCATGCGGCGGTTCGAAGCTATCACGGTGCGATCACGCAGGCCGTCAGCAGACCGTCGGCGGGACGGTTGTCGTCGCAGAGGAGCACGCGCAGCGGATTGGCCGCTTCGCCGGTCTTGCCGCCGATCGCGAAGGCGGTGGAGATCGACGAGGCCTCGAAGACGGCGTGGGGCACGACGAGGGCGTCGGCGGTGCTGCCGGCGAGGCGAGCCGTGACGGCCTGGGCAAACGGCGCGGTCTGGACGTAGCCGTTGGCGAGCGGCGGATGGACGGCGACCTTTCCGAACGCGACGTTGCCGAACACGCGCTGGAAGCCGGCGCCGGTGCCGAGGCCGACGTCGACGGCGGGCGTGCCGGGCGAGGCGTGGATGAAGCGGAGCTTGACCTGGTCGGCGGGGATCGCGGTGTCGTCGGCGAACACGGCGAGCCGGAGCGCCGGGTCGTTGACGGCGTGGCCGGAGGGCTCGAGGTCGCCGATCGCGGCCACGGTGGCAGCGAGGCCGGCGGTGACGGCGACGCCGGTCGTGTCGGGCATGGCGGGCGTGGCGCAGCTGGGGGCGATCGCATGGACGACGCGGACGCTGTAGGCGGCGATCGGGAGGTCGACGTAGGCGGTGACGCTCGCGTACGCGAGGCCCTTGGCGCCGAGCGTGCGCAGGAGCGGCTGATCGGGGAACGCGGCGCCGGCCGGTGCAAGGCAGACGTCGACGGCGGGCGTGTCGGGCGAGAGATGCGCGATGCGCACGCGAGCGCGCTGCGGTGCGCCGCCGACGATGCTGCACGGGCTGTGCACGCCGTCGGGCTCGGCGTTGTCGAGGCAGAGCAGTACGCGCAGCGGCGCGTCGGCGCTGGCGAGCCGGCCGATCGCGAACGCGGTGGCGACCGCGCCGGCGGGGAGGGCGGCGCCGGCGATCGAGAGGACGTCGGTGGCGGTGCCGTGGGCGCGCGCGGAGAGCTCGACGCCGACGAGCGGCGGCGTCTCGACGGAGCTCGCGGCGCCGAACGCCACGTTGGTGAACACCGGGGCGAGCAGCGCGCCCCCACCCACGCCGACATCGACCGCGGGCGTGCCCGGCGAGGCATGGACCAGCCGCAGTCGCGCCTTGCCGGCGGGGGCGTCGTCGTCGTCGGTGTACGCGCGCAGCGTGAACGCGGCGTCGCCCTGGCCGCCGAGCGTGCCCTCGGCGGCGATCGTGGCCGATGCGCCGTCGGTGAGCTCGGGCAGACGCGTGAAGTCGTCGAGGTTGGCGAGCGGCTGCTTGCAGTCGGGCGCGCCCGGCGCCACGAGCCGGACGTCGTAGCGCGCGGCATCGACGTCGAAGTAGCGCGTGACGGTACCGTAGGACAGCCCGGCCGCGCGGCCGGCGCCGGCGAGGATCGGGCCCGTGAAGGCTTGCGTGCCGTGCGCCGCGAGGCAGAAGTCGACCGCCGGTGCCCCCGGCGAGAGATGCGCGACGCGTACCCGAGCGGTGGCAGGTGCGGGCGCGTCCACGTTGGCGCCGCAGCCCGCGGCAAGCACGAACACAACCAGCGACTTCCTCATCGAGGCTCCTTTGCAAATGGGGCGAGATCCGCGCGACGCTGATCGCGCATTGCCCATGTCGCTATTCGCCTCGCACTCCGATCTGGATGCACCGTCAAACCACGCGGAACGCAATGATTTCCTTGTCACTGCGCGACATCGTCGACGGGGAAGGTTCGCGCCCACGTCGACGTAACGAGACGCTACGCTCGACCTCGCGCCGCTACAGCTCGCCGCGCAGGCCGGCCGTCGGCAGGATCGGCAGCGACCGGAAGGCGCTGCGCTGCGCGTAATCGAAGCTGTAGAGGTAACCGACCGGGCTCTGGTTCAGATAGACATTCTGCACGTCGAGGAAATAGGTCATCTTGACCGGGCCCCAGCTCCAGTGCCGGTCGAGGCGCAGATCGAGCTCGTGGTGCATCGGTGCGCGCTCGGAGTTCACCGGGCCGTAGATCGGCGTGTACAGGTTGCGGTCGCTGTCGAACACGGCGCCGAGGACGGGCGTCTGCGGCAGCCCCGAGTAGAGCCGGAATCGCGCGCCGAGCTGGAAGCGGCCGAAGCGGTAGCTCGCGGCCACGTTGAGCGAGTGCGGCTGATCGTAGTCGAACAGGCGCGCGTCGGCGCCCGGGGCATCGAGGCGCGTCGAGTGCGAGTACGCGTACGATACCCAGCCGAGCCACGGGCCCTCGTGCATCGTGGCGAACAGCTCGGCGCCGTAGGTCGTGCCGCGGCCGGTGTTGCCGAGCGCGTCGTCGACCCGCGTGATCAGGTGGCTGCGATCGGTGTAATAGGTCGAGCCCTCGATGCGCATGCCGTCGCGCGGCTGCACGGTGAGCCCGGCGACGAGTTGCGTGGCGCGCTCGGACGCCAGCGTCGGATCGAGCAGCTCGGTCTGGTGCTCGGGCGGCCGGCGGTAGGCGCCCGCCGAGAACCGCGCGGTGACCGCGGGCGCGAGCTGGATCGACAGCTCGCCGCGCGGCTGCAGCGCGTACTCGTGAATGCGCTCGAACTCATCGAGCCGCAGGCCCGCGGAGAGCCGCACGCGGCGCGTGAGCGAGGCCCCGACGGCCGTCCACGCCGCGAAGTCGGAATTCCAGATCCGCCCGGTGAAGCGCAGCGAGGTGTCCATCGGATCGTCGACCGGCGCGGGCTCGCCCTCGCGGCGGTCGGCGGGCAGCGCGACGTCGATCGTGTGGTGCGCGACCGCGAGCTCGCTGCCGAGCCGCCAGGTGACGTCGGTGACGCCGAGCCGGTCGCCGAGGTTGCGCGTCGCCTCGGCGCGCGCGGTGGCGCCGGGCGAGGTGACCGCGAGGTGCTGCGCCGTGCCGCGCTCGAACACGAGCTGCTGCGCGATGCCCGAGAGCGCGAGGCTCGCAGTCCACGGGCCATCGTGGTAACGCGCGCTCGCGGTCAGCCGCAAGAAGCGCGTGCGGTCGTAGAACCGCTTGTCGGCGACGGTCATCTTGCTCGTGTAGAGCTCGAGCACGTCGTCGGAGCCCAGGCTCGACAGCCGCAGCGCCCACTTGCTCGACGGCGCATAGTCGATGCGCAGCTGCTCGTCGTAGTAGCGCGGCACGGTGGTCAGCGCAAGGTCGAGGTTGTCGGGGAGCAGCGCCGGCAACAGCTGATCGATCACCGAGCGCCGGAATGCGATCAGGTAGCT
>DATIPJ010000793.1:0-1614 GCA_035472155.1 Kofleriaceae bacterium | reverse complement strand
CGCTGCCGGTGCCGGCGCACCATGCGAGCGACAGCTGCGGCGGACTGCCGGGAGCGATCTTCACGGCGACGAGGTTGGACGACCCTGTCAGGCCGGGACAGCCGGGCGCTCCATGGGCGCGGAACGCGACGTACGTGCCGTTCGCGGTGCGATAGAGCGTCGGCGTATTGAGGATATCATTGCTGGCGGCGAGCTTTGCGACCGGAGCGGCGATCCCGCCGAGGTTGTCGCGTGCGAGCAGGTAGACGTTGCCGTCCTTGCCGAACGAGACGAGCAGCGCCGAGGGCGTGGCGTCTGGTAGATCGAGCGGCATCGCCGGTCCGGCGACGTCCTTGTCGGTGTTGTCGAGTTGTTCCCAGCTGGTCGGCGCCCAGTAGTCGCGGGCGCTGCTCGAGAACGTCGCGCCGGCGCCGAGCCGGATGACGGCCTCGCTCTGCCCCCAGGTCGGGCCGTGGCCATTGCCGAACACGGCGAACACGCTGGTGCCGTCGCTGGACACGCCACCCGGCGTCCACGCTCCGGCCTGGGCCGAGGCGGTCGCGAACGCGGTCAGCGCGCTGGGCTGGTCGATCGGCACGGCGACGACCCACCCGCGATAGTAACCGCAATCGCCGTAGTGGCCGCCGTACGGGATGTAGACGCGGCCTCCAAGCAGCGTGAGCCCGCCGCGCTGGTTCTCCGCGGCGGGAACAAACGGATTGGCGGCGCCTGCCAGCGCCGTACCGACGTCGACCGGCCACCCCGGGCGCGTCGCTCCGGTGTCGACCGCCAGCGCGAAGATCCGATGATGCGCGGCGTTGCCCTCGCGGATCATCGCGTCGAGGAACAGCGTGCTGCTGTCGAAGTCGATCACTGGCGTGCCGGTGATCCCGAGCGGATTGATGTTGCCGCAGCCCGCAGCCTCGGCGGAATTTGGCATCGGCTGTGGCGTGCCGAGCGCGACCTGCCACACCAGCGCGCCGGTCGGATCGAACGCGCTGACCTGATTCTCCTCGGTCGCTGCGATCACGAGATCGCGCGCGCCGCCGCGATCGAGATAAAGCGCCTGCGCGAACGCTGCACCTGAATACGTCGCGGTGAAGGTCGTGTCGCGGTGGAGTGTCGCGGCGGCGGCCCGGGTGAACGCGGCATCGACGTACGCACCTGCGCGCGTGGGTCCGCCGTGCAGCTCTAGCACCGATGCGCCATGATCGGCGGCGCCGCTGCCGCCGCCGCCACCACTGCCGCCGCCGCCGCCGCAGGCGAACGCGGCCAGGGCGATGAGCCACGTCGAGCCTTTCATCGGCCGACTACACCACATGCGCACGCCGCGGAGGGGCAGGTCACGGCGTCCATTCGTACCGCGGTAGAGCCATCATCGCCCGCGTCGGCATCCACCATCGGTTGCTGCCGCGGACCTACGCGGGACCGCTCGAGATTCCTCGATCTCGTGACGCGACAGAACCCTCCAAACGAGGCGAAACGTTGGCGACTATCACCGCCTCGATCTTGCCGCCACCCTGCGGCCGGTGCGCCTTGCGCAGCGAGTGGTCGATCAGCTGCTCGTCGAGGAACTGCTCGCAGCTGGTGACGTCGCGCCACGCGGTGAACGCCGCGCCGCGGTCGGTGTACACA
>DATIPJ010000792.1:0-15755 GCA_035472155.1 Kofleriaceae bacterium | reverse complement strand
GCATACGCCTCGGCGGTCGCCGCCAGCGCCAGCTCGGCGCCGCACTCGGGGCAGTGCTTGTGGCCATGGAACACGCGCGACAGACAGCGCGGGCACGCCTTCATCAGCAGCTCTGCCGTGCAATAGCCACATGCGCTCGCCGTCGGCGAGACTCCGCCGCCGCAATGCGGACACGCCAGCTCGCCGGCCACCGGCGGCAGCGCCTCGAGCGCCATCATCTGGCCGCACCGGCAGCGGAACTTCTGGCCGACGGCATGACCGGTCACGTCGTAACGGCTATCGCACGCCGGACACGCCAGGATCATCATCGATCATGATGGGGTCTCGGCGAGCCCTGCGCAAGAACCAACCACGCAGGCGCGCTTGACCACTCGATCGCGTCGCAGTGTAGTACCGCCACATCGAATCGGAGGTAGTGATGCGAATCCAAGCTACGGTTGATCGGCGGGCTGGGCGCTGGTTGCGAGCGATTCTGATCCTCGCGATCGCTGCGATCACCGGCACCGCGCGCGCGGGCGTTCACGTCGTCGACGGTCGCTACAAGCCGATCACCGTCGTGAAGGACTCGGTGTTCGCCGGCGCCAACGGCGCGGTGATCGGCAGTGACGGCGCGCTGTACGTGGTGCACACCGGCGACGGCACGACCACACGCATCGACCTCAAGACCATGGCGGCGACCGAGTACGTGCACCCCGCTGCCGGGACCTTCATCTCCGACGACATCACCGCCGACGACAAGGGCAATCTCTACTCGACCGGCACCACGCCGCTGGTCGGCGAGGTCTATCGCATCGACGCCGCCGGCACCAAGACCGTCATCGCGCGCGGGCTGTCCGCGCCCAACGGCATCCAGTTCAACAAGCGCACCGGGCGCCTGTTCATCACCGAGTGCTTCCAGGGCAACCGCGTGTTCGAGGTCGATCCGGCGGGCGCCAAGGAGCCGCGCCTCATCGTCAAGGAGAACACCATCCCGGTGCCCGAGGGCTTCGACTTCGATCCCGACACCAACGATCTCATCATCCCCGACATGGGCTCGGGCAAGATCCTGCGCGTCCACCCCGACTCGGGCGCGATCAAGCCGATCGCCGACAAGTTCACCGCGCCGATCGCGCTCAAGGTCGGCCCCGACAAGAAGGCCTACTTCCCCGAGCTGGGCGGCGCGGTCTACCGGCTCAGCCTCGACGGCGCGACGCGCGAGAAGCTCGCCCAGCTGCCGCCCGGCCTCGACAACCTCGCGATCACGCCGGGCGGCCGCCTCTTCATCACCAGCTACTGGGACGCGACGATCTACGAGGTCGCCACCGACGGCAGCGGCAAGTTCAAGACCCTGTTCCCCAAGGGCGCCAACACGCTCACCGGCATCGTCGTCAAGAACGGCCAGGTCATCGCGAGCGACGCGATCATGATCCGCACGGTCGCCAAATCCGAATTCGCGCAGACCAAGCTCAACGCCTGGGCCAGCCACGGCATGCCGCTCACCATCGGTCTCGCCGACGGCCCGGGCGATCAAGTCTTCTGGCCCGACGCCGTCAACAACGCCGTCGCGATCGGCAATCCGCAGAACGGCGAGTTCAAGGCCGTCGCCGGCGGCCTGAACCGCCCGGTCGCCGTCGTCATGAGCCCCAGCGCCCCCAAGCTCTACGTCGCCGAGTACGGCGCGGGCCAGGTCACCGAGGTCAGCCTCACCGACGGCGCCAAGCGGCCGCTCGTCACCGGACTCGACGGCCCGGTCGCCCTCGCGATCCAGGGCGACACCCTCTACATCGCCGAGGCGCGCACGGGCCGCATCCGCCGCGCCCCCCTCGCAGGCGGCAAGGCCGATGTCCTCCTCGCCTCCGGCATCGGCCGCCCGGGGGCCCTCGCCTCCGATGGCGACACCCTCCTCGCCCTCGACGCCGCCGGCGGCCGCCTCCTGCGCATCGATCCCAGAAAGCTCACCATCACCCTCGTCGCCGACGGCCTCCCCACCGGCAACGGCCCGGTCGGCGTCGGCTCCGCCGCGGTCGACTTCAGCGCGCCCCTCTTCGTCACCCCGACCGGTGACATCTACCTCGCCACCGCCGGCCGCGGCATCGTCCAGCTCAAGAAGACGCGCTGATACGAATCGCCACAGAGCTCGCGGAGGTGCGTCACGGGTAGTCGGTGACGCGTGGGGTGTTGATGGCGATGCCGGGGGCGGTGGCGTCGCCGCGGTCGTTGATGACGCGCGTGATGCCGCCGTTGGCGGTGAGGTTGACGGTGGTCAGGTGGTGGAAGCGGACGTTGGGGTTGTTGGGGACCTCGACGGCGCGCGAGAGCGAGACGCCGGCGTTGGTGAAGACGCTGTAGATGCCCAGGCCCCAGGCCTCGTGGCTGGTGACGGAGTTGGCGACCTTGTAGGACGCCCAGCCGTTGACGCCGGCGGCCGAGCGCCAGACGTTCTGGTTGGGCGGGTCGTAGGGAATCTCGGATTGATAGAAGTAGACCTTGCCGCCGTTGCCGTTCCAGAGGACCTGGTATTCCTGGAAGTGCTCGACGAAGAGGCCGTAGATGGTGACGTTGGCGCCGTTGACGACCAGGCCGTTGCGCGCGGTGTTGGTGTCCCAGCCGACGCCGGCGCCGTGATCGGCGCGCCACAGCCAGGTGTGGTCGACGATCACGTTGGAGCTGTTGATCTGCATGCTGACGGTGGCCTTGCCGGCGCCAGCGCCGCCGACGCGCGCGTAGACGTCGTGGAGCGAGGTCGGGTTGCCAGCGTGGGGCGTGGTGCTGCCGGGCGGGCCGACCTGGATGAGGACCGGTGAGTTGGTCGCGCCGGCGTCGAACAGGACGCCGGCGAGCTTGACGCCGTCGACGTCGGCGATCGACATGGCGATCGCGCCGGTGTCGGGGCGCAGGGTGGCGAGGCCGATGCCGAGGATGACGGTGTTGGGGTTGTTGACGCGGATGGTGTCGTTGAGGCCGTAGATGCCCGGGGTGAGGAGGAGGTGCTTGCCCGAGGCGAGGGCGGCGTTGATCGTGGCGGCGGTGTCGACGCCGGCGCGCGCGACGAAGAACTGATCGATCGGGATCGAGGTGCCCGGGGTCTGGCCGCCGCCCCAGGTGATGCCGCTGGTATTGGTGCGGAGCGAGGGGACGAAGACGGCGTAGTTGGCGCCGTTGAGGAACAGGAACGGTTTCTCGCGCGAGAGCGGCGTCGGGCTGACGAAGGTGTTGGGCGTGTCGGGCCAGGTGCCGCCGGGGAGGTTACTGGGGATGCCGACGAAGACCATGTTCCAGACGTGGCCGGTCCAGCTGCCCCACTGCGCGTTGCGCGAGATCCATTGTTGCTGGGAGCCGCTGTTGACGTCGAAGTCGATGACGGAGTCGGAGATCCAGCCGCCGCTGGTCCAGCCGCCGTTGAGGTGGAGGACCAGGTTGTTGTTGCGCACGTGCATGCGGCGGAACGGGATGGCCTGGGAGACGGCCCATTGCATGCCGCCGCCCGGCGGGGTCACCGAGAAGTTCTCGACGCCGCGCCAGAAGTTCTGAGTGGCGTTGTTGTTGGCGAGCGCGGGATCGGAGTGCACCTGGTTGGTGATGTTGACCTGATCGGGCAGCGAGCCGAGGCCGAGCACCTGGGTATAGAAGCCGACCGGGATGTTGACGTTGTAGGTGCCGGGCTTGAACAGCAGGGCAAAGCGCTGATTGCCAAACTGGTTGTTCTGCTGCTGATTGCCAATGTTGGTGACCTGGTTCTGGATCGTGGCCTGCGCCATCGATGGGTCGAAGATGATGACGTTGGGGCCGAAGTTGGGAGCGCCGCCGGTGGGCGGGGCGCTCACGCCGGATACGGTGAACTGCTCCCACGTGCTGGGCGAGGCGCGATTGGCGATCAGGACGCCGGCGATGTTGAGATCGGCCGAGACCCACTGGTTGTTGGACAGCGCCTGGAAGGACACGGTGCCGTTGGCCTGGGTCACCATGCGGAACTTCTCGTTGGTGCCGATGGCGGCCTGCGACGCGATGAGCCGCCCGCCGTTGGCCAGATCGGTGGTCACGAAGCGGCCGTTGACCGTCGCCTGGAGCGAGGTGGTGCCGTCGCTGTTGCTGACGACCGAGAACTGCTCCCAGCCGCTCGCGGTCGCGCGATTGGCCACCAGGAAGCTGGCGCCTGCGTTCTCGGCGCTGACGAAGCTGTTGTTGGCGGAGGCCTGGATCGTTGCCGCGCTGGCGGCCGCAGGCAGGAGCCACCCGGCGAGCAGCGCCAGGATCGGCGTGGTGATGGTCTTCGACATGAATCCTCCTGAGTGCGGGCGGACAGCCTCGCAAGCGAAGCGTCGCGCACGGCCGCGGTGCCACGACCATGCGTCCGTCGGGTTCGCGCGCAGCGCCGCGATTCGCCGTAAGAAACGTCAACGCGCCGGAAGATGCGTCAGTCGGCTCGCCATCACACACATCGTGCGTTGTGCGCAGGATCCCTAGATCGGCACTCGCGGATGACTACGCGCGTCGCAGCCGAACGAGGTGCACGAGCGTGCCGGCGAGCAGCGCGACGGATAGCCACGCGAACCAGTCGCCGAGCCACAGATACAAGGTGGGCGTGTGCGACTCGGGCACGCTGGTCAGCAAGTTGGCGAACGGGGCTGCGTCGCTGGTCCTCTCGGCGCGGATGCGCCCGCGGTTGTCGCTCACCGTGAGATAGCCTTGCTTGGCGGCGCGCACGATGGCGAAGCCGCTCTCGACGCCGCGCAGGATCGCCATGTGGCCGTGCGCGGTGCGGTCGAGGACGAAGTCCCACGCCGGGACGAGCATCAGCCCGACGCTCGCGGCACCGTAGGCGCGCGATAGCGGCGTGAAGTCCATGTCCTTGCAGATCGCCACGCCCCAGGTCGCATGCGGGCGCGCGAGGGTGAGTAACGTCTTGCCTGGGATGAATTTGGACTCCTCGAACCAGGGGATCAGATGGTGCTTCGTGTAGGCCTGCACGGGCGCGCCGGGCACATAGACGCGCGCCTCGTTGGACGTGCCGGGGGCGGCGACGTGGACGAGTCCGAGGACGATCACGGCGTGGGTTCGATCGGCGAGCGCCTGCAGCTTGGCATCGCTGTCCTGGACGGTGCTGCCCTGGGCATCGACGAGGACGCCGACCTTCTCGGGCAACACGATCGCCTCGGCGCCTCGCGCGGCCAGATCGGCTGCTGCGCGCGCGTAGGCATCGAACAGTGTTGCGGTGGGCGGGCCCTCTGGAGCGATCTGGGGGCTGGTCGGCGGGTCCGATGCCACGAGCCCGACGGTGACCGTCGGCCCGCTCGAGATCGCGAGGCGCACCGCGCCGAACACGAGCACGGCCGCGAGCGCACCGAAGCTCACCGCGAGCGTGCGCAGTGCGCGCGGGCGCGCGCCGCGCAGCCGCCAGGCGATGGCGAGCGCCGCCGGACAGAGCATCACCAGAAATGTCATTCCCCAGGGCCCGGTGACGGACGCGAGCTGCAGGAATGGCAGAAAATCGATCTGCGAATAGGCCAGGCTCCCGGCGGTACCGTGCGGCGACACCAGGTCGAGCAGATACTCGTACGCGACGCGCGTGGCCGCGAATGCGACGACCGCAGCGATCGCGCCGCCGCGGCGAGCCAGCGCACGGAACAGCAGCACCGCAAGTGTGAAGATCGCGATTTCGATGGTAAAGATATTGGCAATGATGGAAATCGGTATGTGCAAGACGCCATGCATGTAATGCCAGAGATTGAGCAGGCCGAGCTGCCAGGCGAGCGCGGCGGCGAGCGCAGCGGCCCACCACGAGGCTTGCTGGGCGAACAGCAGCACGGGCAGCGGCGCGAGCCACAGGAGCGGCCACCATGGCTCCATGCCGGTGCCGAACCAGACCAGGACGGCGGTGAGGGCCACGGCGAGCGCGCCGGCGGCGAGCCGATTAGCGACGGATGCCACGCAGGTACCTCCGGAAGCAGCGGCGGAACAGGGCGCGGAAGCGAGCGGCGCTGCCGTCCACTCGTCCACCCAGATAGAGCAGGATGAGGCCGTCGAACAGGGCGCTCATCTCGAAGGTGATCTCCCAGGGGTCGTCATCGCGCAGGTAGCCCTCCGCGATCGCGTCTCGGATCAGGGCCACGGAGAGATTGGCAGTCGGCGAACGGCCGGCCTTGAAGTCGCTCGGGTAGCGCCGTGCACCCGCGCGCGGCGACAGGAACATGAGCTCGAACAGCCGCGGATGCGCGAGCGCGTGATCGAGGTAGAGATCGCTCATCTTGAGCAGCCGGGCCTCGATCCCCGAGGGCATCCGCGCGCGCTCGAACCGGGCCGCGAGCTGCGCGAAGCCAGCGGCGGCGAGCGCGTTGAGCAGTGCCGCGCGGTCGGGATAGTGGCGGTAGATCGCCATCGCCGTGATCCCGGTCGCCTCGGCGACCCTCCGCATGGTCACCGCCTCGGCGCCCTCGCGATCGAGCAGCCGGCGCGCGGCGGCTGCGATGCGGTGAGCGGTGGGCGCGGGCGGCATGTATACAGTGTATACTTGGAGAGCGCGCGATCGCAAGGCAGGCCCGCGGGCCTGCCCGCGCGGTCGGGCGCCGGATCACGGCGCGATGGGTGCGTCGCGCTGCTCGGCGATGTAGTGCGAGCCCTGGGCGCGCGCGAGCGCTTGCTGGTAGAGCGCGCGCTGGGCAGGCACCAGGGTGCCGCGCAGCTCGGCGGCGTAGAACCGCTCGTAGTAGTCGTCGGGGTGGACCTCGACGGTGATACGCGCCGCGGTGGCCTCGGCGGTGCGGCCGGCAGCCCAGGCGCGCGCCATGGTGAGCGTGGCGCCCGGAGCGATGCGGGTGTCGCTGCGCTCGTGCCACTGGCCGTCGAACCAGACCTCGCGGCCGATGCGCGTACGGTCGCTCGCGCCGGCGATCGGGCGGCCGCGCGCATCGACGAGCGCGATCGTGAGCCAGGCGGCGGGCGTCGGCGTGGTCGGCAGGTAGTGACCGGCGCCGATGTTGGTGAGCGTCGCGACCGCCGTGACGGCGCCGCCCGAGCGGTGCGCGCGCGCGTCGAGCTCGATGCCCTGGCGAAACGTGGCGCGGTCGTGCACGCCGAGCGTGGCGTGCTCGCGCGACGGCATGTGGCAGTGCTGGCATTGCACGCCGCGCCGCATGTACGGCCCCTCGAGCCACTCGCGATACGTGTCGAGCAGCGGACGGCCGGCGACGGCGTTGCGCGGCGGTAGCTGATGACACGGCAGGCAGAAGTCGGCGCGCTCGTAGAGCCCGACGGTGACCAGGGGATAGCTCGGCAGCGCCAGCAGCTGCGGCGAGGCGGCGGGCGGCCCGCGCCGCACCCAGCCGCGGACGTGGCAACCGGCGCACGAGACGCCGTCGCTGCGCAGCACCGCGTCGCTGGCTTGCTCGGCGAGCGGCGCATGGCAGCGCAGGCAGCCGGCGCGCTCCGCCGGCGCCATGCCGAACTCGGTCTGCGCGAGCAGCCCGGGCGATGCGGCGCCGCGGTGCAGCGAGCCATCCCACTCGCGCACCTGCTTGGCGTGACAGCGCCCGCACTGCGCAGCGTGCAGCGAAGCCTGCGCCGGCGCGAGCTGTGGGGGCGGCGTGCCCTGCGGTGCGATCGGCTCGCCGAACACCGCGACCTCGTCGGCGTCACCCAGCCCCGGCCACGTGCCGGCCGCGATCGGCGCCTTGCGATCGGCCTCGATCGTCGACCCATGCAACGCGGGCCGGTGGTCGCGCCCCGCGATCGCCGCGACGTGATCCGCGAGCGCCCAGAGATCCGCCTCGGGCAGCGTGCCCGCGAAGCTCGGCATCGCCGTGCCCGCGATCCCGGTGGCGATGCTGAGCGCCGCCGCGCGGCGAACCGCGTCGGGCCCCGGCTCGCGCGGGCGATGCAGCACCGTGCGCAGATCATAGGGCGGCGCGCGCAGCGCGAACGAGCTCGGCCCGTGCCCGTCGGCGTTCGGCCCGTGGCACGCCGGGCAGCCCTTCTCGAGCCAGAGCGCGGCGCCGCGCGCGGGATCGGGCGGCGGCGGGTCGCCGAGCACGACCGGCCGCGGCGTTCCCGACCACGCGGTCGGTGCGAACGCGCGCACGACCTCCACGAGCTCGTCGATCTTTGCATCCTCGGCGCCCCCGAGCGCGCCCGCGAACCCGGGCATCGACGTCCCCGGCGCGCCGAGCGCGATCGTCGCGCGCACGTCGTCGTCGGTGGGTGGCTGCCCGACGGGCGCCGACCGCCACTTCATCTCGCCGCGCGTGAACGCACGTGGCGCGGGCCACACATAGGGCGCCGCGGGACCGCGTCCATCGCCGCGCGCTCCGTGGCAGGGCAAACACAGGCGCGCGTAGGTCGACCAGCCGCGCAGCGCCTCGGGAGACGGCGGAGGTGTGGCCCACGCACCGAGGGCGAGCGCCCCGAGCCCCGCGATGGCGAGAGGTCCCCAGCGCACGAGTCGAGGCTGCCGCAATGCGGAGATGAACGCCAGATGGGATGGCGAGGCTTGTCGCCGCGCGGGGCCATGACATATCCAGCTCCTATGCCTCGCACGAAGATCCTGGGGCTCGGCAGTTACGTCCCGGACCGCATCGTCGAGAACGAGGAGCTGCCGTTTCTCGATGATCAGCACCGGCGGCAGCCGACCCGCCAGACCGAGACCGACGATGCGTGGATCCAGAGACGCACCGGCATCAAGGCGCGGCGCTACGTCCCCAACGACGGCTCGGTCGCGACCAGCGACCTGGCGCTCCACGCGGCGCGGCGCGCGCTCGCCGATGCCGGCCTCGAGGCGCGCGAGCTCGACTGCATCATCTTCGGCACGCTGTCGCCCGACTTCCACTTTCCGGGCACCGGCGTGCTGCTGCAGAAGAAGCTCGGCATCGCCGAGCAGACCAACTGCGCGTGCTTCGACATCCGCCAGCAGTGCTCGGCCTTCGTCTACGGCCTGCAGATGGCCGACGCGTTCGTGCGCACGGGCATGTACAAGCGCATCCTCCTGGTCGGCGCCGAGATCCACAGTCACTCGATCGACTTCACCACGCGCGGGCGCGACGTCACGGTGCTGTTCGGCGACGGCGCGGGCGCATTCGTGCTCGGCCCGTCGGAGTCCGACGACCCGCGCTCGGGCGTCATCTACACGTCCGCGCACGCCGACGGCACGGGCGCGATGGACCTCTACCTCAAGATCTTCGACATCACGCGGCTGCCGTACCTCGACTACGACGCGCGCGACCGCGAGCGCAACGAGATGATGTACCCGCACATGGACGGCAAGCGCGTGTTCCTGCAGGCCGTGCGCGGCATGGTGATGTCGACGCAAGCGGCGCTCGCGCGCACGGGCCTGGGCTGGGACGACGTTCACTGGTTCGTCCCGCACCAGGCGAACCTCCGGATCAACGAGAAGGTCGTCGAGGTCGCCAACATCCCGCGCGACAAGGTGCTCAACACGATCGATGTCTATGGCAACACGACGGCGGCCACCGTGCCGCTCACGATCGATCACTGGCGCCAGCAGGGGCGCGTCCAGCGCGGCGATCGGATCCTGTCGTCGGTGTTCGGCTCCGGGTTCACCTGGGGCGCGGCGATCTTCACGCTCTGAGCCAGGCGTCAGCGCGGCACGTCGGGCTCGGGGAGGTGCGGCGCAGGGCGCCCGAACGCGAGCGAGGCGGCGACGCGGCCGGCGTCGAGCATGGCGCGCAGCACGACGTCGCGGCGAGCGCCCGTGGCCTTGCCTGCGCCGCGGCGATGGAACTCGACCGGAACTTCGACGACGCGCGCCCCGGCGCGGGCGGCGCGGATGACGCGCTCGCCCTCGGCGAACACGCCGCGCGCGACGACGGCGCGGTGCAGGAGCTCGGTGCGCGCGAGCTTGATCGAGCCCGGGTCGCCGCCGGGCGCACCGAGCGCGCGGACCAGGCGCTCGTAGCTCCACGAGATCGCGCGGCGGTACGATGTGTAGACCTCGCGCTTGTTGGCGCGCACGCCGATCACGAAGTCGGCGCCGGCCTCGGCCGCCGCCGCCATCGGCGCGAGCGCGGTCATCGGCCACTGGCGATCGGCGCTGTTGAGGAACACCCACGCGTGGCGCGCCTGCGCGTAGAGCGTCCGCATCGAGGCCTCGATGCCGCGGTTCGCGGCGCGATGCAGCACCACCACGCGCGGGTCGCGCGCAGCGATCGCGTCGAGGATCGCGCCGGTCTCGTCGCGCGAGGCGTCGTTGCACACGACCACCTCGAGCGCGCCGGCGTGCGCGGCCCCCACCGAGAGGGCATCCGCCACGCTCGCCGCGATCGATGCGGCTTCGTTGTACGCGGGGATCACGATCGACAGCGAGGGCAGCACGCGGTCAACGCTCCATCGGCCGCGCCGGGTTGCCGACGACGGTGACACCCGGCGGTACATCGCGCGTGACGACCGCGCCCGCGCCGACCATCGCACCCTTGCCGATGCGAACGCCGCACAAGATCGTCGCCCCCGAGCCGATCGAGGCGTCGTCCTCGATCCAGGTCTCGACGAGCTGCCAGTCGGCGGGGCCCTTGGGCGTGCCGTCCTCGTTGCACGCGCGCGGGTAGCGATCATTGACGAACGTCACGCCGTGCCCGACGAACACGCGGTCGGCGATGCGCACCCCCGAGCAGATGAACGAATGGGTCGAAATCTTGCAGTGGTCGCCGACGGTGACATCGCGCTGGATCTCGACGAACGCGCCGATCCGCGAGTAGGCGCCGATACGGCAGCCGTAGAGGTTGACGAACTCGTGGATGGTGGTTCCTTCACCGACCACGACATCTTGTGCAATTGACTGGAATCGCCTGGTCACGGGCACACTATAATGGGGTTCGTGCACCGTCTGACCGTCGCCACGCTGCTGGCGGTCGCTGCCCCCGCGGCCGCGGTCGCGGCGCCGTCTGTGACCGGGCTGGTGTACCAGGACACCAACGGCGACGGGCGGCCCAGCGTCGGGGAGCCGGGCGTCGCCAATGCCGTGGTTGCGTTCGGCATCCAGCAGTTCGTCGTCACCGACGCGCGCGGCATGTTCACGCTCGATCTCGCCGCCGGCGCCAAGGGCATCGCGTGGGTTCGCGTTCCGGACGGCTACGTTCCCGGGCCCGTCTGGGCGCCGGTCGACGCCGCGCGCCCCGACATCGCCCTCGACCTCGGCCTGCGCCGGCTCCCCACGCCGCACCGCGGCCCGGTCACCTTCGTCGTCGCCGCCGACACGCACATGGATCCGGGCCAGCCGTTCGCCGACGACCTGACGCAGGCGGCGCTCGACGCCACGGCGCTCGACCCGGCGCCGGCGTTCTTCACCATCCTCGGCGACATCACGCAGAGCAACCAGGACTCGCAGTTCCAGATCGTCGCGCGCTCGCTCGCAGGCCTGACCGCGCCCTACATCCCGGTTCCGGGCAACCACGACTGGTACGACGGCGGCGCCGCATGGTTCGCCCACTACGGCCCCGACAACTACAGCTTCGACATCGGCGCCACGCACTTCGTCGTGTGGAACATGTCGATGCCCGAGGACGATATCCGCAGCTACCTCGGCGCCGAGCTGTCCCACGTCGCCGAGGGCATGGCCATCGTCGCGATGACCCACGCGCCGCCGAGCGAGGCCGTCACCGACGTGCTGCGCTCGCTGGGCGTCGACTACGTCCTCACCGGCCACACGCACTCCAACCGCATCGTCGACCACGACGGCGTGATCGAGCTCAACACCGAGCCCATGCTCATGGGCGGCCTCGACTTCACGCCCGCCGGCTATCGCGTGATGACGATCGACGGCGGCGCGCTCGCCAGCTATCACCGCACCGTCGTCGACGAGCCGGTCCTCGAGGTCGTCTCGCCGGGCGCCGGCCAGTGCGTGCCGGCGAGCGGCGGCACCATCCTCGCCGCGGCCGAATCCGACGCCGGCGACCCAGCCGTCAGCGCGCGCGTCGACTGCGCGACGCCATTCGCCCTGCGCTACGCGGGCGGCTGGAGCTGGCTAGCCGACCTCCCGGCGATGGAGCCGGGCACGCACACCCTCACGCTCGCGACGCGCGCGGGCGGCGCGCAGACCTCCGTCGCGTTCGACGTCTGCGACGGCGGCACCCCCCCGCCGGCGGGCGCCGACTGGCCGCAGATCGGCGGCGGCCCGGACCACGCCGGCGCGCGCACCGACGAGCTTGCGCCGCCGCTCGCCGCGCGCTGGGCGACCTCCATCGGCGGCCACGCCCTGCAGGCGGCGCCCGCGATCGCCGGTGGCACCGTCTTCGTCACCGCCACCGACCAGGGCGACGGCAACACCGGCGGCGTCGTCGCGATCGACCTCCTCACGGGCGCCGTCCGCTGGCGCACCACCACACCCCTTCAAGTTCGCGGCGGCCCGGCCATCTCGGGCGCCACCGTCGCCGTCGCACAGCTCGACGGCACCGTGCTCGGCCTCGACGCCGCCACCGGCGCCATCCGCTGGCAGAGCGAGCTCGGCGCGGGCCTCACCCCCGCCACCTCGGCGATCTTCGCGTCTCCCGCGGCCGACGAAGGCGACATCCTCGTCGGCAACGCTCACCGCCTCGCCGCGATCTCCGCCGCCGAGGGCGCCATGGTGTGGTCCGCCGTCCCGGTCGCGCGCGGCCAGGACTTCGAAGGCCGCTCCGCGATCACCATCGCCGACGGCGTCGCTCTGGGCGTCTTCAACCGCGCGCTAGGTGGCCTCGCCGCCTGGGACCGCGCCACCGGCGCCGAGCTCTGGCGCATCGACAGCCCGCTCACCACCGCCATCAACGCCACCCCGATCGCCGCGGGCGGCCTCGCCTACGTCGTCAACGGCCTCGACGAGGTCTTCGCCCTCGACCTCGCCACGGGCGCCAGGCGCTGGCAGGTCAAGCTCGACCCGGCCGGCTTCGACTGGGGCAACGCCACCGTCGGCACCCCGGCCATCTCCGGCCGCGTCCTCGTCGTGCCCACCCTCTACCGCGACCTGGTCGCCCTCGACGCCACGAGCGGCTTCGAGCTCTGGCGCCATGCCGCCACCCCGAGCCCCCTCCGCACCACCCACTACCGCGGCGTCAACGAGGCCGGCTTCGAAGCCTCCCCGATCATCACGGGCGACCTGGTCTGGGCGGCAGACACCTCCGGCCGCCTCTCCGCCCTCGATCTCCAGACCGGCGAAGAGCTCTGGCACACCTCCCTCGGCGTTCCGGTCCTCGCCGGCCTCGCCGTCTCGGGCGACTGGCTCGTCGTCGCCTCCTTCGACGGCTCCGTCCGCGGCTTCGCCAGGACCGCCACCGACCCGCCGCTCCTGCAGCCCGCCGTCTGCGAGCCCTTCGACGCCGGCGGCTGCTGCTCCACGGGCAGCGGCCCCGCAGCGCCCTCGCTCCTCCTCTTGTTCGTCGCGTGGCGCCTCCGCCGCCGCCGCCGATGATGACGCTCAGGGCCGGTTCGTCGTGTGGTTGGCGAGGACCTCGAGGGTGACCTGGCCCAGGCCGCCGGTGCTGGTGTCGGCGGACCACACGGCGAGCGCGATGACGTTGTCGCCCTGGTGGCGCAGGATGCCTTCGGGGAGCGTGAATGTGCGCTGCGGACCGAGGTTGTTGATGTACTGGCCGACGTTCCAGCCATTGACGAAGATCAGCACGCGGTAGTGGCGCGACGGGTCATCGGTGAACCGCAGGCCGACGGAGATGTCCTGGTCCTTCGGCAGATCGAGTCGAGCCGTGGTGCGGTACCAGGCGACCCCGGCCGCGGTCTCGGGGTGCGGCAGAGTCACCTGCGCCCAGGCATCGTCGTGGAATTCGGGGAGGCTATACCCGACACGCTCGCCGTGTAGCCCGCCGTTGTTCTGCGGTCCGCGGACGATATCGACGAGGTTCTCACCGCCCTGGGCGCCTTGAATGCGCCAGGTCATGGCGGCGGTCGACCCGTCGAGCCGGGAGGATAGGAGGCCGCGGGGCGCCTTGTGGCCATCGTTGCTGCCGCCGTTCTCGTTGTGCCCCATGTTGCGCACCAGGACGGAGACGACATTGTCGGCGTCTGATCGGAGCACGCCGGCCGGGAACACGAACGCCGCGCTCGAATTCTGGTTGCCGCTCGCGGTCCCCGCGTCGACGGTTCCGAGGTGGACGCCGTTGACCCATACGGACCAGGTGCCGGCGCGACCGGTCCCCGCAGTCAGCGAGATGCCAGTCGCCGCACCGGTGAAGCGGCCGCGGTACCAGACGTCGCCGTAGTGAAAGCCATAATCGTCGGTGTACAGCACCGGTGGTGCGGCCGGCTTGGTCGGATTGTTGGTGGCGGTGTGGTCCGCGACCGTCCAGCCGCTGTCGTCGAAGGCCGGATCGGCCTCGGGCACGTCGGCCTGGTAGCGCCAGCTGGTCAGCGCCGGCAGCACGAGGGGCGCGGGCCCTGGCACGATGCCGCGCGTGACGATGGCGTTGTTCCACATCACGCCGCGGACCTCCGCTGGCGCAAACACCTCGAGCGGGCTCGCCTGGCCGGTGTCACCGCGGAGCCGAAGCACGGGGCCGTCGATCGCCGCGGACCGGACCAGGTAAGGGCCGCGGACCAGCACGGGGCCTGACCGGGTTTCGAGTCGCCAGAATGTCGACGCGGTCGCGCTGTCGGCGATCAGCAGATCGAGCGGCGAGCGGCCGCCGCCGTCGATGTGCACGCGCGCGAGGCCGCCGTGGACATAGGTCATCCTCAGATCGCCGCGCACAGCGTCCCACAGCACGCCGACGTCGCCGGCGACCACGTCGACGCGCGGCTCGGTCGCATAGCGCAGCACGGTCTCGCCCTTGTCGCCGGCGCGCCCGTGGAGCAGTGCCACATCGCGATCGCCGAGGCCGACGTGCGTCATGATCTCCGACGTGGAGTAGACCAGCCGCTGCCGCTCGAGGTCGTAGCCGGCGGCCAGGACCTTGAAGTCTCGCCCGTTGACGCCGACCGTTGCCTGATAGCTCCCGTCCGGTACGTCGATCGTGAATGGCGTGACGTCGAGCGATGCGGCCGTGCTGTTGGCGTGTCGCACGAAGTAGAACCGCGCGCCGGTATCTGGGTTCTGCTTGACCCACACGCGGATTGCCGGATTCGTGCCGGGCTGCTGCCCGAGATCATCGGTCTTGGCCAGATCGGCGAGTGCACCGACCAGGTACGCCTGCTGCTTGAGCACGGTCACCTTGTCGGTGAGCACGCGCTGCTCGCTGAATGCCGCCCCGTAATCGTAGGAGGTGTAGACCACGTTCGGATCGGCCTGCCAGCCCCAGCTCGTGCCGCCGAACGTCATGTAGACGTTGTGCACGGTGAATTGATTCTCGATGTTGTTGTCATAAAACATCCGCTCGAACGTCGGGCCGGTCATCGTGCGGCAGCGCTCGTATCCAGGTCCGCCCCAGGGGTCGAACGACCCGCCCTGAAACTCGCCCCACACGAACGGGCGCTCGCCGACTCCGGATCGCAGGAAGCGGTAGTCCGTCACCGCCGGGAACGAGGTGCGGTTGCAGTCAAACGCCGCCGGATAGGTGTCGGTGCCATAGAGGTCGGGAGCCCCGGGCCCCGAGGCCCAGCGAAGATTGCGTCCCTTGTCGTTGTGAAACAGCGGGACCGTGATGCCATCCGCGCGCGCGGCTGCCTTGAGCTGCTCCATGTAGACCGAGTCGCTGCGGTCGTACTCGTTCTCGATCTGAAACAGCACGACCGAGCCGCGCCCATCGGTGATCTGGTGTCGCGCGATGATCGTATTGACGTGGGCGTACCAGTCCTCCCACGCAGCGCGGTAGTCGGCCGCCCGCGTGCGAGCCTGGCCGACCTGCGTGGTC
>DATIPJ010000791.1:0-6950 GCA_035472155.1 Kofleriaceae bacterium | reverse complement strand
TCACTCACACGGGCCAAGCGGAACAAGACGAGGCTGAAAAAGACCCTCGATGGGGTGATCTGCGCTTGACACCAGTGCCACTTCATAGTCGTGGGCGCGTGCCGAGGGCCTGAAGTGCGCTACGCCCACGTGGGCGCGTGCCGAGGGCCGAGTGCGCCACGCCCACGTGGGCGCGTGCCGATCACCGAGTGCCGCCAAGCGAGGATCGCTACGTCTGATCGACGGATGGTTCGCGCGGGGCGAGGCGGTAGCCGAGGGGGAAGAGGCGCAGGTGGAAGCGGTGCTCGAGCCAGCCCCAGAGGCCGCGCGGTAGCAAGAGGGCGAAGGCGATCGCGGTGGCGCCGAGGCCGATGAGGTACCAGGCGCCCAGGTCGGCGAACCAGTGCTGGATGGCGAAGAAGGCGAGGGCGCCGAGCAGGGGGCCTTCGAAGGTGCCCAGGCCGCCGACGAGGACCATGAAGATCATGTAGGCGGTCCACTGGACGCCGAAGATCGACTGGGGCTGGATGAAGAGCGTGTTGGCGAGGGTGAGCGCGCCGGCGGCGGCGCAACCGAACGAGGCGAGGACGAACAGCAAGAGCTTGCTGGTGTGGACGCGCACGCCGAGCGAGGCGGCGGCGTCCTCGTCGTCGCGGATCGCCTGGAGGGCGGCGCCGGTGGGCGAGCGCAGGACGAGGAAGACGAGGCCGAGCAGGACGACGACGAAGGCGAGGGCGAGCCAGTAGGTGTAGGCCTGGCGGTCGTCGGGGGTGTAGACGTTGAGGCCGGTGAGCGAGATGCCGGTGCCGCCGCCGAGGTCGTGATCGAGGGCGATGAGGAGGGCGAGGACCTCGGCGACGACCCAGGTGCCGATCGCGAACTGGCCGCCGCGCAGGCGCAGGACGAGGAGCGAGATCGGAAGCGCGAGGGCGCCGGCGATCACGGCGGCGAGGGCCATCGCGAGGTACGGCGGGACGCCGCGCTGGGTGAGGAAGATCGTCGCGTAGGCCCCCAGGCCGAGGAAGGCCTGCTGGCCGATCGAGATCAGGCCGCCGTAGCCGGCGAGCGCGTTCCACATCGCGGCGAGGATCGCGAGGATGAACAGCTCGGTGAGCTGCTCGGTGGCGTAGGTGGTGAGGGCGAGCGGGACGAGCGCGAGGACGACGACCAGCGCACCGGCGGCGGTCATCGTCAGGCGGGATGCGCGGGTCCAGCGCCGGACGACGTGGCGCGCGCCGGCGCCACCCGGCGTCGGCGAGGCGGATGGATCGCGCGCGGTCATGTCCGGCTCCGGGCGAGCAGCATGCGGCCGCGCGGGCTGGCGAGGACGGCGAGGAAGACGAGGTGGCCGGCGAGCATCGAGTACTGCGGGTGGATATGCGCGCCGAGGGTCTGCGCGACGCCGAGCACGATGCCGCCGACGAGCGTGCCCCAGAGGGAGCCCGTGCCGCCGATGACGACGGCCTCGAACGCGAAGATGAGCTGGGTCGGGCCGCTGCCGGGCTCGAAGGTGGAGCGCATGGCCAGGAACGTCCCGGCGAGCGCGGCGGTCGCAACGGCGAGCGCGGTGGCGCGGGCGTAGACGGCGCGCGCGTCGATGCCCACCAGCTGCGCGGCGTCGGGGTCCTGGGCGGTGGCGCGCATCTCGCGGCCGAGCGCGCTGCGGCGCAGGAATTGATCGAGCCCGCCGAGCACGAGCACGGCAACGGCGAGGATGAGTAGACCGAACCACGAGATCGCGAGCGAGCTGGTGATGCGCCAGCTCGCCTGGGTGATCGCGCCCGCGGCGGCGCCGAGCGAGCGCACGTCGGGCGTGAAGATCTCGAGCAGCGCGTTCTGGATGACGATCGCCAGGCCGAACGTGGTGAGCAGCGGGACGAGCGGGCCGCCGCGCAGGCTGCGCGCGAGCAGCGCGAGCTGGAGCACGTAGCCGACGACGAGCATCGCGGGCAAGACGACGATCAGCGCGAGGAACGGCGAGACGCCGGCCCTGGTGGCGATCCACCACGCGAGGTAGGCGCCGACGACCGAGATGTCGCCGTGCGCGAGGTTGATGATGCGCATGACGCCGAACATCAGCGACAGCCCGCACGCGAACAGCGAGTACACCGCGCCGAGCAGCACGCCCTGGAGGACGACGCTGATCCAGATCATCGCGAGGGGTGCTCCTCGTCGCTGGGCGGTGCGGCGGGGGCATCGCCGCTCTGACCGCCGAGCTCGCCGGCGCGGGAGCCATGCCGCGCGGAGCCGCCGAGGGAGTCGTGCCTCGCGGTGCCGACGGCGCTGCCCAGTCCAAAGTAAGCGGCCGTGACCTGCTCACGGGTCAGCGCGGACGCCGCGCCTTCGAGGACGATCCGCCCCTCGAGCAAGCAGACCACGCGATCGGCGATCCGCATCGCGCGCCCGAGGTCCTGCTCGACGAGGACGACGGTGGTCCCGGTGGCGAGCAGGCGGTTCAGCGACGCGTAGACGGTGTCGACCGCGACCGGCGCGAGCCCCAGTGACACCTCGTCGAGGAGGAGCAGCCGCGGGTTGGTCATGAGCGCGCGGCCGATCGCGGTCGCCTGCTGCTCGCCGCCCGACAGGTTGGCGGCGCGCCGGTGGCGCAGCGGACGCAGCAGCGGAAACGCGTCGAGGACCGCATCGACGTTCCACGGCCCGGGCCGCTTGTGGCGGGTCGCGACCTGGAGGTTCTCGACGACGGTCATCTCGGGGAACAGCCGGCGGCCCTCGGGCACGAGCGCGATGCCGAGCGCGACGCGGCGATGCGCGGGCAGGGCGGTCACGTCGGCGCCGTCGAACCGTACGGTGCCGGCGGCGGCCGGGTGCGCACCGGCGAGCGTGCGCAGCAAGGTCGTCTTGCCCGCGCCGTTGGCCCCGACCAGCGCGAGCTTCTCGCCTTCGGCGAGGGCGAGCGAGACGCCGCGCACAGCGGGCAAGAGGCCGTGCCGTGCCTCGAGCCCCTCGACGGACAGCAAAGGCGCGCCCGCCAGGCCCGAGCCTGATCGCCCGCGCTCGGTCACGCGGAGCTCCCTCGCTGCTCCGGACCGGTCATCGCGCCTCCTCGCCGCGGCTGCGATCGCGAGAGCGCGGTGATCGGCTTCCGGGTGTCCCTCGCGTCGCTGTACCGGGCCGACGGCGCCTCCGGGGTGTCCTCGCGGGCTGCGCTCGGTTCGGTGATCTGCTTCCGAGCATTCCTCGCGTCGCTGCTTCGGGCCGACCACGTTTCCGGCGTGTCGCCCGGGGCTGCGCTCGGTTCGGTGAGCTGCTTCCGAGCGTCGCTTGCGTCGCTGTTCCTGGCCGACCGCGCCTCGTGCGTGTCGCTCCGGGCTGCGCTCGGTTCGGTGATCTGCTTCCGAGCGTCCCTCGCGTCGTTGTTCCGGGCCGACCGCGCCTCGCTCATCGCGCCGCCTTGCCGAGGTAGGCGTCGATGACCGCGGCGCTCTCCATGACGGCACGCGGCGGGCCTTCGGCGATCACGCGGCCGGCGTCCATGCAGACCAGGCGGTCGACGACCTGTACCAGGACGTGCACGATGTGCTCGATCCAGGCGATCGCCACGCCCTGGCGGCGCAGCTCGCGGATCGTGCCGACCAGCTGCTCGGCCTCGGCGTCGGTCAGGCCGGCGCCGATCTCGTCGAGCAGGAGCACCGCGGGGCCGGTGGCGAGCGAGCGCGCGAGCTCGAGGCGCTTTCGGTGCAGGAGGCCCAGGCTATCGGCGCGCCGGTTGGCGAGGTCGGCGAGCCCGCACAGCTCGAGCACCTCGATGCAGCGCGCGTGGGCTCGGTGGCCGCCGAGGCCCGCGCCTGCCGAGGCGCCGACGAAGACGTTCTCGAGCACGGTCATGCCGCCGAACGGCCGCGGGATCTGGTGCGCCCGCCCGATGCCCCGCCTGCAGCGCAGGTGCGGCGCGAGGCGCGTGACATCGTCGCCGCGGAGCCGCACGGCGCCCGCGCTGGGGACGACCGAGCCGGCGAGCACGCTCAGCAGCGTGGTCTTGCCCGCGCCGTTGGGCCCGACGACGCCGACCGCATCGCCGGCCGCGAGCGTGAAGTCCACGCGGTCGAGGACGACCAGCTCGCCGTAGCGCTTCACGAGCCCGATGCCCTCGAGCAGCGCCGGCGCGGCCGTGGCGGTGGCGGTGAGCGGCTCGGTCACGTGGGCCCGATCGCGCGTTCAGGCGTACGGCAGCAGCTTGGCCGCGACCGGCACCTTGGGATCGGACGAGTTCTCGCAGAGCACGAAGTCGAGCTTGAACTTGCTGCCGGGTGGCTGGGCGACCCACTGGCCGCCGATGATCGGCGTCGTCACCACGCTGGGGAACGGCCCCTTGCCCCATGCCAGGTGACCGACCGGCGTATCGACCTCGAGCGTCGCGAGCGCCTTTGCGAGGGCCGCCTTGTCCTTGGGGTTGGGCGTGGCCCTGAGCGCCGCGGCGGCGGCATCGAACAGCGCCAGGCTCGGGCCGAGCTGCTGGTTCCACTGCTTGCCCGAGGCGGTCTGGTAGCCGTCGCCGAGGTCCTTCGACGAGACCTTGGTCAGCGACGACGTGTAGGGCCAGGTCGGCGACCAGTATGCGCCCGAGGCGAGCTTCACCCCGAGCTCGCCGAGCGCCTCGACCTGCGACGGGAACAGGCCTGTCTTGGCGATCTGCGCGATCTTGGGCTTGTAGCTCTGCTGCGCCGCCTGCTGCCAGAACGTGGCGAAGTCAGGCGGGATGGGGAACGTGTTGAAGATCTCGCACTGCTCGGCCTTGAACTGCGCGATCTGCGACGAGTAGTCGTTGGTTCCGTCGGTGTACGCGCCCGGATCGACGACGGTGTACCCGGCCTTGGTGAGCAGCGGCCCGAGCGCGCGCCGGATCGCATTGCCGTCGGCGTCGTTGGGCCACATCACGCCGACCTTCTTGTTGGTCTCGATCTGCGGCCACAGGTGCGTGTATGCGTTGGCGAACTGCTCGACGCCAAAGCAGAAGTGGTACGTGAACTTGAACGGCGAGGGCCCCTCGGGCTTGCCGCCGCGCCCGAAGTACCAGGCCTCCCACGGCACCACCGTCGAGATGCACGGCACGCCCGCGGCCTCGCACGCATCGGACACGGGGTTGACCGTCTCCGGCGTGGACGTCGTGAGCATGAGGTCGATCGCCTCGCCCGTGATCAGCTCGTTGGCGACCTGCGCGCTGCGCTGCGGATTCGACTGGCTGTCCTTGTCGATGACCACGACCTCGTACGACTTGCCGTCGATGGTGAGGCCCTGGCCCAGCGCCTTGCGCGCGAGCTCGAGGACGTAGCCATCGGGCTCGCCAAAGCCGGCGGTTGCGCCGGTCCGCGGGCTGACGAACCCGACCTTGAGCTTGGTCCCGCCGCCGCCCGCCGTGCCCGATTTCTTGCAAGCGCCGAGGATCGGGCTCGCGACCGCCATGCCGGCGACCGCAAGCCCTCCCTGGATCACCTGCCGCCGCGAGGGGGCGATTGCCTCGAGCGCGCGCGCTGCCTTTGACTTCATGGAGACCTCCAGGCGAAGCAACCGCTGATGCGTTTCGCCTGTTCGCGGCGAGGCCGTGTGGCGAGCGAACCAGCCGGGCCACGGTAGGTCCGGCGGCGGGCGGCCGTCAACACTGGCGTTGCGCGACGGTATGTTGCTCCCGCGCGGCGGCCCGCGGCGCAAATCAAATCGATAGCAATCTAAGACTCTGGATCATCTAGCGAAGTACTTCACTAAGTGCACCGTCGAGTTTTTTGCGGAGCGCCCGGCAAACGCCTACGATTTCGGCGTGACGCACGCCCGCACCCTCTGCCTATGCCTCGCAGTTGGCTGTGCGACGCCTGCGTCCATGCTGCGCGAGGACAACCGCCGCCTGAACCGGACTGTGACCGACCTGCGAACCGATCGGCGCGCGCAGGACCGCAAGTTGCGCGACCTGCAGCATCAAGTCGACGAGCTGCGCGCGCAGACCCCGAGCGACGGCACCGGCGCGATCCCGGTGCTCCCCGTCGAGGTCGCCGGGCCCGCGAGCGCGCTGCCGCCCGGCCCCGATGCGCCGCGCGTGGTCGGCACGACCGAGGACGGGGTCGAGATCGTCTACGAGGGCGATGCGATCGCTCGCCCGGTCGCTGCGGTCGCGCCCGACGAAGACACGCCGCGCCCGCGCCGCGCGCCGGCGCTCGCGCTGCGCCCCGCCGCATCCGCGCCGTCGCACGCGTCATCTTCGGCAGCGCCCGCACCGCCGATCGACGTGCCCGTGGTCAGCGATCGGCTCGAGGTCACGCGCCACGTGCCGCCCGTCTCCGCGATGTCGGCGCGCGCACCCGTGCGCAGCAAGTCCCGCGACAACGGCAGCGATCGCGGCGGCGATGCCGCGAGCGATTACCGCGCCGCCGTCGAGCTGGTCAAGGGCGGCAAGCACGACGAGGCGGTCGCCGCGCTGCGCGCCTTCATCGCGCGCTACCCGCGCCACGACTACGCCGACAACGCGCAGTACTGGCTCGGCGAGGCGTTCTATGCGGAGAAGGACTACGCGCGCGCCCTCGTCGAGTTTCGCCGCGTCATCGAGGTCTACCCGCGCGGAAACAAGGTGCCCGACGCGCTGCTCAAGGTAGGCTACTGCTACCAGTCACTCCATCAGACCGAGAAGGCGCGCGCCGTGCTCGAGCAAGTCGTGAACCTCTATCCCAAGTCCGAGCCTGCCACGCTCGCGGCGAAACGACTGGAGACGCCGTGAAGCGGATCACCGTCGCGCTTGTTCCCGTGCTCGCCGCCCTCCCCGCCGTGGGGATGGCGCAGACGGTCTATGTTCCCAATGTTCCACCGGCGCCGGTCAACCTCGATCCGGCAGCCACGCCACCAACGACCGCGCCGGTCCCCGAACCACCGCGAGCGCCTGCACCGCAGCCGTCGGTGATCGTGGTCGGCCCCGACGGCAAGATCGTCCCCCAGGCCGGCCAGGTGACCGAGCCCAGCGGCTACTACGT
>DATIPJ010000790.1:0-4994 GCA_035472155.1 Kofleriaceae bacterium | reverse complement strand
TCCGACGGCGGCGAGGTCCAGTACGAGGGCGACTGCGGCATGCTCGCGTTCCCGTGGAGCTTCGACAAGTCCGGCGGCCCACCGCGCTGAAGGCACGCGAAGCGCGCGTGCGACGTCAGCGAGCGCGGCGTGAGCGCTGGGCGAGCGCGCGGCGCACCTGGTCGCGGATCCAGCGGTGGGCCGGGTCGTCGTCACTCTGGCGGTGCCAGTACAGCCGCAGCTGCATCGGCGGGATCGGGACCGGAGAGCGAAACAGGCGAATCGGCAGTGCTGCGCGGTGCGCCACGTGCTGGCGCGGCAAGGTCAGCAGCAGGTCGCTCGCGGCCACGATGGCGAGCGCGGTCTCGTAGCGGCGGCAGCGCACGACGACGCGCCGCTCGACGCCTTGCGCCGCGAGCAAGTAGTCCTCCATCGCCGGGCCCTGGCGCCGCGACGACACGGCGACGTGGCCGGCCGCCAGGTAGGCGTCGCGCCCGAGCTGTCGCCGCCGGCGCGACGCGGCCACGCAGAACGCATCGGCGAACATCGGCTCGTGCATCACCTCGGGCGGCGTCGGCTGTGGGACGTCGAGCACGACGTCGAGCCTGCGCGTCCAGAGGTCGGCCCGCAGCCGCGGGCGGTCGATGCGCACGCTGGCCAGCGCCAGCGCCGGCGCACTCTTCGCCAGCCGCGCGCGCAGGCGCGGCAGCACGAGCGGCTCGATCTCGTCGGGCAATGCGACCGTCACGTGCGCGACATCGATCCGCGGCTCGAACGCGCGGCGGGCGGTCAGCGCGCGATCGAGCACCGTCATCGCCTGGCGGATCGCCGGTGCGAGCCGCTCCGCGAGCGGCGTCGGTGTGACCCCGCGACCGCGCCGCACGAACAGCGGATCGCCCAGCTGCGCGCGCAGCCGCGCCAGCGCATGGCTCACCGCCGACTGCGTCACCGACAACCCGCGCGCCGCCTCGCTGAGGCTGCCCTCGCGCGCGACGACGTCGAACACGTGCAGGAGGTTGAGGTCGAGCCGGGCCAGCCGCGAAACATCATGAGCATCTGTCATGGATCTCCATGCCTATACTTCAGTTTGTTCATGTGCATGTCGAGGCTACAACGCCTGCCATGGACTTCGAGCACTCCGCGCGTTCCAGCGACTACCTCGAGCGCACCCGCCGCTTCATGCGCGAGCACATCGAGCCCGTCGAGGCCGACTTCTGGACCGACATCGCCGGCCGCCGCAACGCCGGTGACTGGCGCCGCTGGGAGGTGCCCCCGCTCCTCGCGCAGCTGCAGGCCAAGGCGCGCGCCGAGGGGCTCTGGAACATGTTCCTCCCCGACCCCGAGCTGGGCGCCGGGCTCTCCACGCTCGAGTACGCCCCGATCGCCGAGCAGACGGGCCGCAGCCTTCTCGCCCCCGAGGTCTTCAACTGCGACGCCCCCGACACCGGCAACATGGAGGTCCTCTGGAAGTACGGCTCCGCCGCCCAGAAGGCGCGCTGGCTGCGCCCGCTCCTCGACGCCGAGATCCGCTCGGTCTTCTGCATGACCGAGCCCGACGTCGCGTCATCGGATGCCACCAGCATGCGCGCGACCGCCACCCTCGACGGCGACCACATCGTCATCGACGGCAAGAAGTGGTGGTCGACCGGCAGCGGCCACCCGCACTGCGACATCGCCATCGTCATGGCCCGCACCCCCGACGCCACGCGCGACCGCCACCACCAGCACTCGATGGTGCTCGTTCCTCTCGCCACTCCGGGCGTCGAGATCGTGCGCATGGTGCGCGTGTTCGGCCAGTACGCCGAGCCGCACGGCCACGGCGAGGTCCACTTCCACCGCGTGCGCGTGCCGCGCGATCACGTCATCGGCGAGCTGGGCGCCGGCTTCGAGATCGCCCAGGGCCGCCTCGGCCCGGGCCGCATCCACCACTGCATGCGCTGCATCGGCGCCGCCGAGCAGGCCCTCGACCTCACGATCGCGCGCGGCATGACCCGCATCGCCTTCGGCAAGCCGATCCTCCACCTCGGCGGCAATCGCGAGCGCCTCGCCAACGCGCGCATGGCCATCGACCAGGCCCGCCTCCTCACCCTCTACGCCGCCTGGAAGCTCGACGCCGTGGGCGCCCTGGGCGCGATGACCGAGATCGCCGCCATCAAGGTCGTCGCCCCCAACGTCCTGCAGGCCGTGGTCGACGACGCCATCCAGATCCACGGCGGCGCGGGCATCTCCGACGACACGCCCCTCACCGCCTTCCACATCCACGCGCGCGCCCTCCGCCTGGCCGACGGCCCCGACGAGGTCCACCGCGCCCTCATCGCCCGCATCGAGCTCGCCAAGCACGGCTACCGCAAGCCCTGACCGCGCTGGACGTCGAGCTCACGAACGGACCCGCTCGCAGCCGCGAACGATCCGCGCCTCGAACGCTCGTGGTGCGGTTCTCTCCGATCCAGTCAGGCGTCGAGCACGACCGGGTCTCCGACGGCGATCGTGCCCGGCGTCGCGATCGATCCGTATACGCCGAGACAGCTCTGGCGCTCGTGGCTGATGGTGCGCAGCACCGCCGGATCGCGCGTGCCGGTAGAAGGGTCCACGTTGACCATGACGCAGCGCTGATCGCGCTTGTCGACGCGCATCCGCACTGCGCCGACCCGGAGCGTCGCGCCGACCCAGCGGTCCTCGACGTACGCCGCGCCCTCGACGCCGTCGATCAAGATGTTGGGACGGAAGCGCTCCGCGGCCAGTGCGCGGCCGACGAGGTCGCTCAGCCCGGCGAGGGTCTGGCTCGAGATCAGTGCGAGCGGCAGCGTGTCGAAGGCGCCGCGGTCGAGCTTCATCGCCCGCACGCCCGGCCCGAGCTCCTCGGCCAGCACCGGATCGAGCACGTCGAGCTCGGCCCCGGCGGGCGTCCGGACGCGCACCGCGGTCGCCTCGGGCCTCGCCGGCTCGACGAGCCGCGGCTGATAGCGCGCGAGCGCCGCATGGTCGCGAATGGTGAGCCACGGGAACCCGCTGCGCTCCTGCCCCGCGCGCACGAACGCCCACCGGCGGTCCGCCCTCGACCCGGCCTATCGGTCGATCCAGCCGGATGAGCGGATGCCGCCCCACGGCCAGCCGCAGTGTCCGGCGACGCGCCAGAACTGGGACCAGAGGAGCTGCCAGCGGGCGGCGGGCGCGTGCGGCGGGGAGGTCAGGCGGAGGGGCCGGGCGCGGGGGTGTCGGGGAGGCCGCGCACGGCGCGCAGGATGGAGCGCGGGGTGACGTGCTCGATGCGCGCGAGGAGGGCGGAGTAGACGGCGAGGACGGAGATGGCGACCGCGAAGAGACGCGCCAGCGGGGGGAGTGGGAGGGCGTGTACTGCTGAGGCGGCAAGGGCGGCGGCGCCGCCGCAGAGGAGGACGCCGCCCAGGCCGCGCAGGTAGCCGGCGAGCTGGAGATGACAGCGCGAGAGGGAGCGGCCCAGGAGGACGGCGAAGACGAGCGGGTAGACTGCGGCCCAGGCCCAGGCGACGGCGACGTAGCCGTGAGCGGGGGCGATGATGGCAGCGATGGCGAAGGCGGATGGCAGGGCGATCGCGGCGATGGCGTGATAGATGAGGGCGTCGGCGGCGTGGCCCAGGCCCGCGAGCATTGCTGGGAGGACGAAGGAGATGGTGCGCAGGGCGCCCACGACGCAGAGGATGCGCGCGGCGGCGGTGGCGGCCGGAGGGAGCGGCGGATAGAGGACGCCGAGGAGGTCGTCGGCGGAGATGGCAAGGAAGACGAGGACCGGGACGAGAGCGATGGCGTTTTGGCGCGTGAACTGAACGAGGAGGGCGCCCGCGCGCGAACGGTCGGTGATGAGGCGCGCGAAGGCGGGGAAGGCGACCTCGGTGGTGACGAGCGAGATGAGGCGCACGACGTCGAGGACGAGCTCGTAGGCGAGGCGGTAGGCGCCCACGGCGGCGTTGCCCCAGACGCGGCCGATGACCAGGTAATCGGCGTTGGTGTAGATGAAGTAGAGGAGCTCGCCCGCGGAGACCTGGGTGCCGTAGCGCAGCGAGGAGGCGGCGACGCGGCGGTCGAAGGCGAGGAGCGGGCGCCAGGGGCGGCAGAGCTGGATACCGATGGAGGTGACGATGCCGTTGACGAGCGGGCCGAGGACGAAGCACCAGATGCGCAGGTCGGGCCAAACGTGGGCGCCCAGGTACGCGGTGATGATCTTGGTGAGGGCGTCGGCGCACGAGGCGACGATGCGCACGCGGGTGAGGGCCGGGAAGCGCAGCTCGCGGCGCATCAGGGCCTCGGGAACGGCGTGCACGGTCTGGAGGACGAGCTTGATGCCGTAGCCGATGAGGAGGCTGGCGATGATGGGGGCGCCGAAGAGCTCGGCGATCGCCGGGCCGAGGGCGATGACGGCAACGAGGACGACGAGGGACGCGGCGACGGTGATCCAGAGCATGGTGGAGAGGGCGCGGCGGTCGCCGTCGCCTTGGCGCACCATGGCGGCGCCCATACCCAGGGTCGCGAAGCGCTCGAGGACCGGCAGCAACGCGCCGGCGAGGGTCGCGGTGCCCAGCTCCGCCGGCGAGAGCCAGAGCCAGAGGCAGGTGACGGTGGTGACGACGTCGAGCGTGCCCGAGAGGCCGCTCGCGATGCCGACCCAGGCGGTGCCGCGCCGGATGTTGCGGTCGTCGTCTCCCATGGGTCGTGTGGTGATTCACTGTAGCTCGTCGGCGGCCGCGGTCACGGCTCGAGGGAGGGTGCACGGCGGGATCGCGTGGGGCATCGGGTCGCAGGCTGCCGCAGCCCGGCGTACGTACGTGCGCATGCCGGCGACCTCGGCGGCCGGGGCGTAGTCGCAGAGCGCGCCATCTCTGCGCCGTAGCCGATTCGTGCGCTACGGGACCGCGCCATCCGCGCGACGATTCACCAGAACGTCGAGCGGAACAACGTCGCGCATGATGCCCGGAACGATCTCGACCATCATGGTCGTGAAGATAGTGTGTTCTCCGCGGCGCGCGAGACCGCTACGCGGG
>DATIPJ010000789.1:0-3165 GCA_035472155.1 Kofleriaceae bacterium | reverse complement strand
CCGGAGGATCGCCTCGAGCTCGCGCGCCGGATCGGCCAGCGCATCGATCGCGACCACGAGGATGCCGCGCCGTGGCCGCCCGACCTCGCCCGACAACCGTAGTCAGCGCGGCGACTACCGTCGTCGTGCAGTGACCGTGGCGAGCGCGGCCTGCAATGTCCCATGTTTGGCGCTGGCGCGAAGCGTGCTCGACGGACCGGCATGCCCGCCATGTCCAACCTGCCCGAGATCACCGTCGGTGCCGCCGCGCGCAAGGGCGGCGTGACCGTCGTACCCGTGTTTGCAACCACCGTCCTGCCGTACACCGACTACGCGCTCGTCAGCGATGCCGTCGCGGCCGGAAAGCTCGAGATCAGCGAGCTGCCGCGCGGCCCCACCGTGAACGCCCTGCGCGCGCGCAACCGCAGCCGGCGCCGCGTGCTGATCATCGAGGGCGATCATCTGATCGGCGCGCGACAGAACCGCATGGTGACGTCGTCGGCGCTGATCGGCGGCCGCAGGGATGTCGAGATTCCGGTGTCGTGCGTCGAGCAGGGTCGCTGGCACGGCGCGAGCTCGCGGTTCGGCAGCGACGCATCGATCGGCTCGCCGCGGCTGCGCAGCGTCGCCAAGGCCACGGTCACGCGCTCGCTGTTCGCGACCGGCCGGCGCGCCGTCGATCAGTCGCAGATCTGGAGCCAGATCGCCGAGCAGCAGCGCTCGCTGCGCGTGTCGTCGGCGACCGCGGCGTTCTCGCATACCTACGCCGCGCGCGCGGTCGACATCACCGAGATCGCGGCCGCGCTGCCCTACACGCCCGGCGCGATCGGCATCGCGCTCGGCGTCGGCACCGAGCTGGTGTCGATCGATCTATTCGATCGGCCCGAGACCTGCCGGAGCTACTGGCGGCGGCTCGTCGAGGGCGCCGCGCTCGAGAGCCTGGCCGTGCGCGGGCCCGTGCATCTGTCGGGCTCCGAGGTCGTGCGGCTGCTCGACGAGCTGCGCGCCGCGGACTGGACGGCAGTCCCGGCGATCGGCGAGGGCGAGGAGCTTCGGACGCGCGTGCCGCGGGCCACTGCATCGCTGTTGCGCATCGACGGCGGCATCGTTCACTTCGGCGTCGCGACCGGCGCCGCCGGCGGCGCTGTGGCCGGGGCTGCGATAGACTTGGGCAACGCCGTCATGCGCCACGATCTTCCCGAGTCGCTCGCCGCGCGGTTCCGGATCATCGGCCGGATCGGCGTGGGCGGCACCAAGGAGGTGTTCCGCGCGGTCGATGCCCACGGCGGCCCCGACGTCGCGATCGCGCGCATCCCGGCGGTCGATCGCGCGCAGTTCGAGGCCGAGGTCGCGCTCGCGCGCCGCGTCGAGGGCGACTACGTGCCGCGCATCGTCGAGGCGCAGATCGACGCTTACGGCGATGGCTACCTCGTGATGGAGCGCTGCGACGGCCCGAGCCTGGCGCAGATCGTCGGCAGCGGCGCGATGTCGCTGCCCGATGCAGCGCCGATCCTCGTCGCGTTAGCGCGCGGGTTGTGCGCGATCCACGCCACGGCCGTCCTGCACCGCGACATCAAGCTCGAGAACGTGATGCTGAGCTCCGGCGCATCGGGCCCGCAGATCAAGATCCTCGACTTCGGGCTGTCGGCGCAGGCGCGGACGGCGACCACCGCGGTGTTCGCGCTGCGCGAGCTCGGCGGCACGCTGCCCTACATGGCGCGCGAGGCGCTGCACGGCGCGTCGGTCGATGCTCGGACCGACGTGTTCTCGTTCGGCGTGTGCTGCTTCCGCATCCTCACGGGGCAGTTCCCGACGCCGCCCCACGACCACGAGGCCGAGCTCGAGTACATGAACCGGCTCGCGCAGACCCGCATCGATACCGAGCGGCTGCCCGCGGCGCTGCCCGCGGCCGTGCGCGACGTCATCGCACGCGCGCTCGACAGCGACCGCGATCGCCGGCCGTTCATGCCCGAGGTCGTCGCGGTGTTCGAGCAGGCATTCGGCACATCGCCGCTGCCCGCCGCGCCCGCGGTCGCTGCGCCGGCGCGCTGCGTGGAATTTCAGCCCGCGCTTCGCCTGCCGATCGCGATCCTGCAGCCCGAGCACCTGCTCGTTGCCGCGTGCCCGTACGCGCCGCTGGTCGCGCTCGCCCCGGACCCTTCGCGCGGCACGACATCGGTGCGCGCGTTCGGCGCCGACGGCAAGGCGCGCTGGGCGCGCCAGCTCGACGGCATCATCACCACCGGCATCCGCGCCGACCTCGACCGCGACGGCGTGCGCGAGATCTACCTCGCTGGCACAGACCGCGTGGTCGCGCTCGAGGCCACCGGCGCCGTGCGGTTCTGGCAGCGGACCGATCGGCGCGCCGCGCCGCCCAGCCTGCTCGCCTTGCCCGATGCGCGGCAGCCGCAGCTCGTGCTCGACGGCCACACGCTCGACGTACGCACCGGCGCGCAGCTCGGCACGCTCGCGGCGGTGTACCGCGGCGATGGCCACCGCCTCGTGCCGGCGGGGGGCGGCGCGCACGATGACCTCGGCGGCCTGGCCTACAACGGCGTCGCGCTGCAGGGCTTCCGCGGCGACCACGGCACCGCGGCCGCGATCCTCTGCCACCCGGGCGCCGATCGCTTCCTCGTCGCGCACCTCGAGGAGACTCGCTCGGGCCGCGTGCACGTCGCCGTCTACGGTCCGGGCGGCGGACGGCTCCACACGCTCGCGGTGTCGACGGTTCCGGTCGACACCGGTGACCTCAGCACGATCTCGCGCGTCTACGCCGGCCGTCCGCCGCTGTTCGGGCCCCAGCACGCGCCGATCGCGGCGCTCGGCGACGGCGGCTCCGCGGTCGTCATCGTGCCGCTGTTCGATCCCGGGCGCGGCGCGGCGGCGACGCTGGTGGGCTTCGAGCTCCCCTCCGGCCGCGAGCTGTGGCGAAGCCCGCGCGACGCGCTCGGTGGGCGCGCACTGCTCGCCGACCTGCGCGGCGACGGCCAGGCCCAGCTCGTGATCGGCACAGGCCACGAGCTCACCGTGCTCGACCCGTGGACCGGCCAAGCCCGCTCGTCGGTCGAGTCGCACGGCGTGCCGGTCGCGTTCGGCGATCCGTTCTGCACCGGAGCGGCTCACCTGATCACCGCGTCGGTCGACGGCGTCGAGCTCTGGCGCGGACCGCGCTGCCGCCCGGGTGGG
>DATIPJ010000788.1:0-3951 GCA_035472155.1 Kofleriaceae bacterium | reverse complement strand
GGGACCGATCTCACGGTGTTCAAGGTGATGTTCAGCGCGATCGTCGTCGCGATGCTCGGCGCGTTCTGGCTCGGCTGGCTCGGCGTGGTCGATCTCTCGCGCGTCGCGGTGCCCGAGACCTGGTGGGTGCCGCAGCTCGTCGGCGGCGCCGTGTTCGGCGCCGGCATGGCCACCGCGGGCCTGTGCCCGGGGACGTCGTGCGTCGCGGCGGCGAGCGGTCGCGGCGACGGGCTCGCCGTGCTGCTCGGCATGTTCAGCGGCGTGCTGGTCACCGGTCTTCTGTTCGCACCGCTGCAGGGGCTCTACGAGAGCGGCGGCCGCGGCGCGCTGACCGTGCCCGCGTGGCTCGGCCTGCCGTACGGCGCGGTCGTCCTCGCCGCGGTCGCGATCGCGCTCGTCGGGTTCCGCCTCGCCGAGCGGATCGAGCGGCGCATGGGGCGACCCGCCGGAGGTGCGCCATGAGGTGGCCATCCTGGCGGCGCTGGCTCGCGGGCGCCGCGGCGGTGGCGGGTGCGCTCGCGCCGCTGGCCGGCAGCCCGTATCGCCGCGCGCCCCCGCCGCAGCGGACCGGCGCCCCGGGGACGATCGCAAGCCACGGCTCTGCCGGGGCGCGCAGCACTCCCGGAGGGAGTGCGCAGTCGATCGACGTAGCCGAGCTGGCCCAGGTGGTCGCCGATCAGGAGGACCACATCTCTGCCGTCGAGCTGGCCGCATGGCTGCGCGCCGGCAAGCACCGGCTGCGCGTGGTGGACGTGCGTACGCCGTCGGAGTTCGCGATCTATCACATCCCGGGCGCCGAGAACGTGCCGATCGAGAGCCTGACGGCGGTCCCGTTCCCGACCGAGGACACCGTGGTGCTCTACTCCGAGGCTGGGATCCACGGCGCGCAGGCCTGGGTGTTCCTGCGCGCGCTCGGGCATCGCCGCGTGTACTTCCTGCGCAACGGCCTCCACGAGTGGCTCGACGACGTGATGAGCCCGACGATCCACGAAGGCGCGCCCGCCGAGGCCCAGGCCGCGTTCGACCGCGTCGCCGAGCTCAGCCGGTTCTTCGGCGGCATGCCGCGCAAGATCACCGGCCGCGTCGACACGCCCGAGGATGCGCTGCGCGCGCGGAGGCGCGGATGCTGAGCTCCTCGACCGCGCGGCTCGCGCCGCTCGACGTCGCGCCCGACGAGCCCATGTTCGCCGCGCTGCGAACGCGCGAGTTCGCCCGCCTCGACGCCCAGGGCCTGGCCTACCTCGACTATGCGGCCACCGCGCTGTACGGCGCCTCGCAGCTGCGCACGCACCACGCGCTGCTCGCCGACGCCGTGCTGGGAAACCCGCACTCCGAGTCGGGCCCATCGCGCGCGAGCTCCGCGGTCATCGATCGCGCCCGCCGCCAGGTCCTCGCGTGGTTCGACGTCGACGAGTCGACCCACGACGTGTGCTTCACCGCCAACGCCTCCGCCGCGATCAAGCTGGTCGCCGAGAGCTATCCGTTCGGCCCGGCCGCCGGGCTCGTGCTCTCCGCCGACAACCACAACTCGATCAACGGCGTGCGCGAGTATGCGCGGCGCGCCGGTGCACCCGTGCGCGTCTTGCCGCTCGGCCCCGGGCTGCGGCTCGACGACGCCGATGCGCACCTCGCGAGCCACGCGCGCGCGGGCCGCGGCCTCGTCGCGCTGCCCGCGCAGTCCAACTTCTCCGGCGTGCGTCATCCGCTCGCGCTCGTCGGCCGCGCGCGCTCGCTCGGGTTCGACGTGCTGCTCGACGTCGCGGCGTTCTCGGCCAGCCATCCGCTCAGCCTGGCCGCGTGCCCGGCCGACTTCGCCGTGCTGTCCTTCCACAAGCTGTTCGGCTATCCGACCAGCGTTGGTGCCTTGATCGCGCGCCGCGATGCCCTGGCGCGCCTGCGCCGGCCGTGGTTCGCCGGCGGCACCGTGCAGTTCGTCTCGGTCGGCGCCGATACGCACCGCCTGCAGCGCGGCCACGAGGGCTTCGAGGATGGCACCGGCGACTTCCTCGGCATCGCCTCGCTCGCCCCCGGCTTCGCGCTGCTCGGCGAGGTCGGCCTGGCGCGCCTCTCGGCCCATGTCGCGCGGCTCACCGCGTACGTCATCGACGCGCTCGCGGCGCTGCGCCACCCGTGCGGCGCGCCGCTGGTTCGCATCTACGGGCCGTGCGGCCCGCGCGCCATGGACGCCCGCGGTGCCACGGTCGCGTTCAACGTCTGCGACCCGCGCGGCGAGGTCATCGCGTACCCGACCGTCGAGGCCCGCGCGCGTGCCGCCGGCGTCGCCCTGCGCGGCGGCTGCTTCTGCAACCCCGGCGCGGCCGAGGCGGCGTTCGGCCTCACCCCTGATGGCCTCGCCGCGTGCCTCGCAGCCACCGGTGACGAGTTCTCCGTCGCGCGCCTCGCCGCCTGCATGGGCCGCGCGGTCGGCGCGGTCCGGCTCTCGCTGGGCCTGGCCAACCATCGCGCGGATATCGATCGCGCGATCGCCGTCGTGGCGTCGTTTGCCGAGCGCGCCGCCGGCGCGGCTACCCGTTGAAGTTGAGCCGCAAGCCGGGCTCGCTCCACCGCGTCTTTGCCAGCTTGCCCGTGCCCGACAGCGTGATCCACGCGTCGCGCATGTCGGCGCCGCCGAAGCAGATGTTCGTCGTGAAGAGGTCCGGCATCGCGCGCTTGTGATACGCGCCGTCGGGCGTGATCGTCGTGATCCCGGGCGCGAGCAAGGTCGCCACGCACACGTTGCCGGCGGCAGTCACCGCCAAGCTGTCGAAGTACTCGAGCGGCTCGCCCTTCATCGTCGCGATCACGCGCCCCGGAAACCGCGCGCCCTTGCGCACGATCTCGCCCGGCCCCGCGACGTCGAATGCGACCAGGCGGCCGGTGATGGTCTCCGCCGTGTACACCGTCTTCTCGTCGGGCGACAGCCCGATGCCGTTGTAGCCCGTCGAGCCGAAGTAGACCTCGACGATCCGCTTGCCATCGGCCGTCGCGTAGTAGATGCCGCTCTTGTCGCGCTGGCGCGCCGTCTCCTTGCCGAAGTCGGTGAACCACATGCCGCCGCTGCGATCGAACACCAGATCGTTCGGCCCGCGCAGCGGATGCTCGCCGCAGCGGTCGTACAGCCGGTCGACCTTGCCGGTGCGCAGGTCGACGCGCTCGATCCGCCCGCCGCTGTAATCGGGCGGCGTGCCGGTCGGGATCGTGATCCCGCCGCGCTCGACGTACGCGAACCCGCCGTTGTTGCACACGTAGACCGCGCCGTCGGGACCGATCGCCGCGCCGTTCGGCCCGCCGCCGAGGTCCGCGATGACCTCGGTCTTGCCGTTCCAGCACCGCGACAACGTCCGGCGCTTGATCTCGACCACGATCACCGAGCCATCCTCCATCGCGATCGGGCCCTCGGGGAACCCGAGCCCCTCCGCGACGATCTCGACGCTCCCGGTGGTCTCGATGCTCATCTTGGATTCCGGGCGTCCCTCACGACACGACCCGCGTCAGCCCGCGTGCGAACGCCTCGCGCAGCGACGGCAACGCGGTGTTGCTCAGCACCTTGACCTGCGTGCCGTCGGTGATCCTCGACGGTGCGAAGCCATACGTGTTGCGCCACGTCCGCGACAGGTGCGCCGAGTCGACGAACCCGACCTCGTGGGCGATGTGGGTCAGCCGCGCGCCGACCGCCATGCGCGCCGCGGCGCGGATCGCCTTGATCCACAGCTGGTAGCTGCGCAGCGGCACGCCCATCGCGCGCGCGAACACGTGCGACGCCGTCGTGTACGCGACGTGGAGCTCCTCGGCCATCTCCTCGAGCGTGCAGTCCGGGCTGCGGCGCATGAGGTCGCGCAGGATGCCGGTGCGCGGGTCGCACGGCTCGGGCCTGGGCAGCTGCTCGGTCGCCGCCTCGACGACGGACTCGAACAGATCGATCGCCTCGCCGTGGCTGAGCCGCCCGTGATA
>DATIPJ010000787.1:0-2003 GCA_035472155.1 Kofleriaceae bacterium | reverse complement strand
CCTCGCGGTCTGCGCGAAGCTCGGCGTCTGCGGCGCGACCGGGCACGTGATCGAGTACGCGGGCGCCGCGATCCGCGCGCTCGACATGGAGGGCCGCATGACGGTCTGCAACATGTCGATCGAGGCGGGTGCGCGCGCCGGCATGATCGCGCCCGACGACACCACGTTCGCCTACCTCGCGGGCCGCCCGGCCGCGCCGCGCGGCGAGGCGTTCGAACGCGCGGTGGCGGCGTGGCGCGCGCTGGCCACCGACGACGGCGCGGTGTTCGACCGCGAGATCCACATCGACGCCACCCGGCTCGAGCCGATGATCACCTGGGGCACCAACCCGGGCCAGGGTGTCGGCATCTCCGAGCGCGTCCCCGATCCGGCGCGGATCGAGGACGCCGCGGCGCGCGCCTCCGTCGAGAATGCGCTGCGCTACACGCGGCTGGCACCCGGCCTGCCGATGCTCGGCGTGCCGGTCGACGTGGTGTTCGTCGGCTCGTGCACCAACTCGCGGATCGGCGACCTGCGCGCCGCCGCCGACGTCGTGCGCGGCCGGCGCGTCGCCCCCGGCGTGCGCATGCTGGTCGTCCCGGGCAGCGCGCAGGTCAAGGCGCAGGCCGAGGCCGAGGGGCTCGATCGCGTGTTCCGCGACGCGGGCGCCGAGTGGCGCGAGCCCGGCTGCTCGATGTGCATCGCGATGAACGGCGACCAGCTGTCGCCCGGCCAGCTCGCGGTCTCGACGTCGAACCGCAACTTCGAGGGCCGCCAGGGCCAGGGCGGCCGCACGCTGCTCGCGTCGCCGTGGACCGCGGCGGCGGCGGCGGTCTCGGGCCACGTGACCGATCCGCGCACGCTCATGCCCCAGAGGACGTCGCCATGACCGCACCTCGCTTCACCACGCTGACGTCGCGCGCCGTCGCGCTACTCGACGTCGACATCGACACCGACCAGATCATCCCCGCGCGCTACCTCAAGGGCACCGACAAGTCGGGCCTGGCCGACGCGCTGTTCGCCGACTGGCGCGCGCGCCCGGGCTTCCCGATCGGCGCGCCCGCGAGCGCCGGCGCGCAGATCCTCGTCGCAGGCAACAACTTCGGCTGCGGCTCGTCGCGCGAGCACGCCCCATGGGCGCTCGTCGCCGGCGGTTTCCGCGCGATCGTCGCGCCGTCGTTCGCCGACATCTTCCGCGGCAACGCGCTCAAGAACGGGCTCGTCCCGGTCGCCGTGCCGGTCGGGGTCCACGATGCGCTCGTCGCTGCGCTCGCCGCCGACCCTGCGCTCGAGATCACGGTCGACCTCGAGGCCCAGGCGCTCTCGGCGCGCGGCGTGCCCGCCACGCCGTTCACGGTCGATCGCTTCGCTCGCCGCTGCCTGCTCGACGGCGTCGACGAGCTCGGCTTCCTCCTCCAGCACCTCCCGGAGATCCAGAGCTATGAGCGCCAGCGATAACCGCGTCGTCGTCTACGACACCACGCTGCGCGACGGTGCCCAGCGCGAGGGCATCTCGTGGTCGCTCGAGGACAAGCTGCGCATCGTGCGCCGGCTCGACGCGCTCGGCGTCGATCTCATCGAGGCCGGCTGGCCGGGCTCGAACCCCAAGGACGCGGCGCTGTTCGCGCGCATGGCCGGCCCCGATCGCCCCGAGCTTCGCCACGCGCAGCTCACGGCCTTCGGATCGACCCGGCGCGGCGGCGTCCCGGCCGCCGACGACCCGCAGGTCCAGGCCCTGCTCGACGCGCACACGCCCGTGTGCACGATCTTCGGCAAGAGCTCCACGCTCCACGCGCGCGAGGTCCTGCGCGTGCCGCTCGACGAGAACCTCGCGATGATCGGCGACACGGTCGCGCACCTCCGCGCCGCCGGCCGCCGCGTCATCTACGACGCCGAGCACTTCTTCGACGGCTACACGCTCGACCCCGCGTACGCGCTCGCGACCCTCGAGGCCGCCGCGCGCGCGGGCGCCGAGACCCTGGTCCTGTGCGACACCAACGGCGGCGCCCTGCCCTGGCGCGTCG
>DATIPJ010000786.1:0-5897 GCA_035472155.1 Kofleriaceae bacterium | reverse complement strand
TGGCTGCAGGCGCGTACGGCGTCGTCGGCGTGAGGGAAGACGGCGACGTCGAGGCCCGGGATGTGGAAGCGCTCGCCGCGCGCGGCGACGACGTCGTCGAAAATGGCGACGTTGAGGGGCCGCGCGGCCGACGGCGATGCGGTGGCGGAGAGTGCGGGTTGGTCAGCGGTGGCGGGCACCATGGACCGATCAGAGGCCGAACTTGGAGGAGGCGAAGACGGTCTCGAGGAGCTGGTCGACCTCGCGGATCATGCGCGCGGCGGATTCGCCGGGGAGGGCGGCGAGCGCGACCTTGATCTCGTTGAGGTTCTTGAGCTGGCTGAAGAGCTGGATGTCGGAGAGCTCGCCGCCCGAGGTGAGGAGATCGCGGATGAGGGCGAGCTCGGTGAGGAGGTCGTCGAGGCTCGCCGACGGTCCGATGAACCGGCGCTCGTCGGGATGCTCGCGGTAGTATGCGTCGACCATCGGGTTCACGATCTCCTCGAGCAGCTCGACCTGATCGAGGTTGTTCCAGATGTGGCGCAGGATGAAGAAGTCGCCGTCGTGGACGCGCGTGCGGCCGTCGAAGACCGCCGAGGCGGCGAACAGCTTGAGGAGCTTGACCGCGCGACGGTCGGAGACGGAGATGCCCTCGGAGCGGATCTGGAAGACCAGGCCTTTGTACTTGGTCAGGAACTCCTCGGGGAACGCCATGAACTTGTCGAAGTTCTGCTGGATGTGGCGGAGCTCGCGCGCCGAGATCACCGGGCGCAGCTCGCCCGTGGTGCGGCTTGGAGGATCGCCTGGACCACCAAAGCCGCCGATGAAGCCGCGGCCGGTCATCTTGCGCAGCTCGAGGGACACACCCTTCTTCATCAGCTCGTGGAAGTGGTAGCTGTCGAGGTTGTCGGAGAGGACGCGCACCAGGAAGCGATCGAACATGGCGGCCAGGTTGTCGTCGTTGGGGACCTCGTTCGACGCCGCGTAGAGCGAGATGAGGGGGACCTGCACGACCTCCGGGCCGTTCTGGAACTTGCGCTCGTTGATGACGTGGAGGAGCGAGTTGAGGATCGCGGAGTTGGATTTGAAGATCTCGTCGAGAAAGACGATCTCGGCGGTGGGGAGCATGTTCTCGAGGCGGCGCGTATAGCGGCCCTCGCGGAACGCGGCGATATCGACCGGGCCGAACAGCTCGTTGGGCTCGGTGAAGCGCGTCAGCAGGTACTCGAAGTAGCGCGCGTCGATCAGCTTGGCGAACATGTCGATCATCGCCGACTTCGCGGTGCCCGGTGGGCCGACGATGACCATGTGCTCGCCGGCGATCGCCGACACGGTCATGAGGCGAATGATCTCCTGCTTGTCGAGGAACTGTGCGCCCATCTGGCGTGCCAGCTCCTGGAACGCGGCAGAGGCGCGCGCGACGTCGACGGCGAAGCTTCGCGGAGTGGTGGGCGGCGCAACCATCTGCTGCCTCACATTACCTCAGGAAGGTCGGCGGCGCGCCCGCCCCGGGGGCGGGAAAATCGCCCGCGGGCCCGCGCAAATCGTAGAAAAACGCTCGTTTGGGGGTGAGGCGGCGGGCAGACCTGCTACTTCGAGTTGATCCAGTCGTTCTTGGCAGGCGTGATCATCACGCCGCGATTCTCGTAGTCGCTGATCGCACTGCCGGTCAGCCGCGGGCCGGTGAGGATCGCCACGACCATGTCGTTCCAGAACACCGGCGAGCCGCTGTGGCCCGGGATGGCCTGGATCGGGAAGAAGTACTGATCCGCGGTCGCCTGCGTGATCGTGCCGCCATCCAGGTACTGGCCCTGATCGGCGAACGGCAGGTTGGTGAACTTGCCGTAGCCGCACACGACGATCTTCTCGTCGGCGGCCGGGCACATGGTCGGCAGCGTGAACACGCGGCCGCCCGGGGCGTCGAGGCCCGGCGTGCGCAGCACGGCCATGTCCCAGTCGTTGTCCTCGGACGCGGCCCAGCGCGGGTGCACCTGGTCGCGGAAGTTGGAGATCGTGAACGTGGCCTCGGGGTAGAGCGAGCGCGTCGGGTCCTTGCCCGGGCGCACGATGATGCTCGTGGTGGTGACGCTGCCTTCCTTGAAGTTGTGGCCGCAGGTGAGGAGCTTGTTGCGGCCGATGAAGAAGCCGGTGCCGAACGCGGTGCCGCCGTCGGATAGCGTCATCTCGAGCTCGCAGATCGCCGAGTGCGGGAAGTGCTCGTACGCCGCGCTCGGCACGCCCGTGCGCCAGCTCGACCAGCGGCCGAACCACGTGGCCCACCCGCGCACGAAGTTGAGGAGGCCGGTGCCGACGTACTCGCTCGGATCCGGGATGATGTAGGGGTCGGGTGACGGGCGATCGAGTGCGCGGGCCGCGGCGCCGCCTGTGCGCTTCTTGGCCTGGACGTGGTCCTGGATCGCCGAGGCGATCGCGGCGCCGATCGCGTGGCGGTGGCCGGGGTCGCGCAGGCGCCGCTCGCTGTCGGGGTTGGAGAGGTAGTCGACCTCGACGAGGCACGCTGACGTCGCGCGGCCGACGGCGCGCGGGTTGAGCACGGCCATGCTGCCGCTGCGCGGCTCGCCCACGCCGCCGTAGCGCCCGCGCAAGCGCTCGAGTGCGTGCTGCACGCTCTCGGCGAGGCGGTGCGAGTCCGGGCCGGCCTCCGGGTGCACGAAGGTCTCGGGGCCGGAGGCGTCGGGCGGGCCGCTGTTGGCGTGGATCGAGACGAACACATCGGCGCTGTCGCGCGCCTGGCTCGCGCGCGCGCCCAGCGTCAGGTTGGTGTCGCCTGCGCGGGTGAGGCGCGCACCGTTGCCCAGGCGCTGCACGACGTGGCGCGCGATGTCGAGCGCGATGTCTTTTTCGATCAGGCCGGTCGGACCGCGCGAGCCGAACGCCGATGAGCTGCCGGCGCGCGACGTGCCGCCGTGACCGGCGTCGATGATGACTCGTGTCATGAATCCCCCGTTCGCGGGTTCGCCCGCGCGCAGTGCGAAGGCACTCGTCGTGCCAGCGCGAAGCTGCGCGCGCGTGTGGGTTGCGGCGCCGAACCTGCGATCGAGCGTGCCATTGCGATCCGGCCGTGCCCGATCGGCCATGCCCGCGCGGGCAGGTCGGCTGCGATCGGCCGTGCGCCCACCGCAGTTCGCAGTGGCACCGTGCGTGCTTTCGCAGCGACCGACGAGGTGACCATGGTCAGCATCACTGCTTGTCGCGAGCGGATCTCGGATCGCTTTCCGCTGGCGTCGTTCGTCGTCAAGGTGCCGTCCGACCGCTACTTCGAAGTCGCGTGCGCGACCGATCCGCGGTTGTTCGCAGCGGAGAACCGCGAGCGGCGCACGGCATCGAACTTCACGACCAGCCGGCTGAGCGGCCTCTTGCGTGCGCCCGCGGGGCAGGTGACGTACATGGTGCCGCCCGACCAGCTGCGGCGGTTCGCCGGTGCACGGCGGCTGTTCTATGCGCTGGCCACCTACCGCGGCACGCAGGGCCAGGACCCGCTGGTGACGCTGTCGCACGATCGCCTCGATCAGGTGCCGTCGATCCAGATCGCGCCCGACTTCACGGGCAAGTCGCTCGATCGCGGGCGGCTGGTCCGCGATCCGGCGGTGCAGCGCTACGGCGCGGCGAGCGCGGCGCCGATCAGCTGGGGCGGCGATGCGGTGATCGCCGGTCCGCAGCGGCTCGGTTCGGCGGGCGGCGCGTCCGTGCAGAAGGCGCCGCCGCAGCCCTACGACGATGGCTTCGATGCCGCGCTCTGGGATCAGGAGGACGAAGACGACGATGCGCGCGACGAAGCACGCGCCGAGGCCCGCGCCGATGCGCGCGACGACGAACGCTATGGCGGCGCCGGCGAGCCCGCGGGATGCGAGGACGCGCCCGCGCTGCGCGCGATGGCCTCCGAGCCCGACGGCGTCGAGGACGGCGCCGAGGTGTGGCGACGGTTCGGCGGGCAGCTACCCGGCGCCGAGCGCGCAATGGGTCCCGCCGGGGCTGCTTCGACACCGACCGCGCATCGCCCCGGCGCGTACGCCGCGCGCGAACCCCAGCGCGCACCGGCGGCGTGGAGCCCGCAGACCGGCAACGCGCCGTCGAGCTGGGCCCCGCGGCCCGGGGATAGAAGCGCATCGTCGGGCGCGCGGTTCGGCGATGGTTCGTCTGCACCGGCGAATGCGCGGCGCGGCGAGGGCGGCATCGCGCCCGGATGGCCGCAGGCGAGCGCTGCGCCGTCGCGGGTGGGTGCTGCGCAGGCGGATCTCGAGGATGGTTACGAGGACGCGCCGGATCTGGTCCGCCACCTCGGGCCGCCGCAGCGCAGGTTCGGTGCGCCGAGGCGGGCGGCGCCGCGCGCGAGGGCGCTCGGCCGATTCCCGGGCTACACCGACGAGGACACCGTGCCCGAGGCGCTGCCCGCCGTGCGGCCGGTGCTGCCCGCCGGGCCGGCGCCGTTCGATCCGAGCGATCCGCGGCAGCGCCTGCGCATCCTGCATCGCGTGGCGGTGGCCGAGAGCGCCGCGGATACGTATCGCGCGGTCAACCCGGACCGCGAGTACGAGGACGCCGAGCTGCCCGAGTTCTATCACCGGCGCCATGTCGGGCTGTCGTGGGGCTTCATCCAGTTCGCGCAGCGCTACGGCTCGCTCGGCCAGGTGCTGTCGGCGTGCAACCGGCGCGATCCGGCCGCGTTCCGCCAGACGTTCGGCAACCACAACGGCGCCGACGCCGCGGCGGATCCCGAGGCGCTGCCCGCCGGGCACCTGTTGCGGGTGACCAATGCGCCCGTCGAGGACGACCGGCTCGCAGCCGTGTCGCCACCCGCAGGCGGCAACGCCCAGGTGCTGTGGGATCCGGTGTGGGTCACGGCATTTCAGGCCGCGGGCGGCGTGCGCGCGTTCCAGGAGGCGCAGCGCGAGATCGCAGATCGCCGATACTACGAGCCCTACCTCGACTTCCTCGCGTGGCTCGGGTTCGACTCGGTGCGGGCGCAGGCGATGTTCGTCGACCGCGCGATCCACATGGGCGGCGGCGCGGCGATGCAGTGGGTGATGACCGTGGTCGGCCCGATCCAGACCCAGTCGGATCTCGCGACGGCCCTCGAGCGGTTGGGCGCAGCCGATGTCCGCGCGTTCCAGTCGTCGCCGCCGCCGGGCGCGCGGCGCTGGCTGGTCGCCGACGGCGTGTTCGGGCCCCGCACGCACGCCGCGATGATGTGGGCGCTGCGCCAGCAGGGCGATGCGGCGTTCCGGCTCGCCCCGCTCGACGAGATGCTCGCGGCGCTGTGCGACGACGCGACCCGCCGCGCCGACGGCAGCAAGGCGTGGCAGCTGACGTCGCAGCGGCTGCGGGCGCTCAAGGATGATCCGGCGCTCGATCGCCTGCCCCCCGAGCCGCGCACCGAGGAGCCGGCGCCGCGATGACCCAGACGCGCGATCAGGCGCTCGATGCGACCCGGCGGCTGCGCGCGAGCGCGGCGTTCCGCGGGCTGTCGTCGGTCGAGCAAGCCTCGCTCGGCCGCGACCTCGAGCGCATCGAGCGCGCGCTCGGCGCCGAGCCCGCGCCGGTGCTGCCGATCGCGCGGCGCCGCTACGGCGGTGATCCGTATGCGATCGCCGCCGCCACGCCCGAGGACCTGCAGCGCGACCTCGCCGGGCCTGGCGGCGCGCAGGCACCGGCGCGCACCGGGCAAGCGCCACCGCCCGCGCCTGCGCCCGCGCCGCCGCCGAAGAACCCGCTCGCCGACATGAAGGTCGCGGGCGAGATCGTCGACGCGATCAACTTCCCGGCGTTCGTCGCGAGCCTCGTCACCGGCACGTTCCGCGCGATCGTCGATGCCACCGCGCAGCAGCTGCGCGAGTACGCCGACCTGGTCGCCAACCTGTCGCGCTCGGTCGAGGACTTCGCCGCCGAGCACGTGACCG
>DATIPJ010000785.1:0-3427 GCA_035472155.1 Kofleriaceae bacterium | reverse complement strand
GCGTCGTGATGATCACTGTCGCCGGCCGCGCCGTCTCGAACACCACCCGCTCGAACGCCTCGAGCCGCGACGGCTCGATGTGCTCGACCACCTCGATCGCGCACGCCGCATCGAACCCGGCGAACCGCGGGTCTCGATAGCTCAGCGACCCGTGCAGCAGAGCGAGCCGCGCGCGCTGGCGCTCCGGCAGCTCGTCGACGCGCAGCCGCTCGCGCGCGATCTCGAGCGCTCGCGGTGAGACATCCATTCCGACGATGCGCGTCAGCTGTTGCGACTGCATCAGCCGCGACAGCAATCGCCCCTCGCCGCAGCCCAGGTCGATGACGCTGCGCGCGCCGGACGCCTCGAGCTCGGCGCACACCGCCGCGAGTCGCGCCTCGTTCAGCGACACCCGCGCCTCCAGCGCCTGCTCCTCGTCCGCCCTGGCGTCCTCCGCCGCGTCGAAATCGTCCTCGTCGTCAGCAAGCAGCCGCTCGAGCGCGGCGCGCGTCAGCTTGCGCTGGCGCTTGAGGTACCGGCTCACGATCTCGTCGCGCTCGGGGTGCGCCGCGAGCCAGCCCGCGCCGTGATCGAGCAGCTTCTCGAGCTCGGCCTCACCGACCCAGTAGTGCTTGTGATTGTCGAGCACCGGCAACAGCACGTACAGGTGCCCGAGCACCTCCGCCAGGGGCGCCGTGCGCCGCAGCGTCACACCCAGGTACGGCCCGGCGCCCCACTCCGGGAACGCCTCGTCGAGCACGATGCGCTCGACGGCCACGTCATAGCCGAGCGGCTCGAACAGCGCGCGCAGAAACCGCTCGCCGCCGCGGCTCGGCACCGCCGCGATGCCGATCACCAGCGGGATCGCCGTCGCCACCAGCTCGGGCCGCTCCCTCGACGTCCCACCGAGCGCGCTGCCCAGCACGCGCGCGATCGCGACGCTCATGAACGACGATGCCACGTACGGTCGATCGTTCACGTAGCGCCCCAGCGTCGCGCTGTCAGGGCCGCCGCGGTGCGCGCGCGCCAGCCCCACCGGATCGATATCCAGCAGCAAGCACGCCGTGCAGCGCTCCACGCTCGCCTCCGGGTAGAACACGTGCGCCTGTCCGTGTGCGAGCTCGAAGCTCTGCAGCCGCCCGGGATGCTTGCCGAGCAGGTAGCCGAGGTCGGTCGCGGGCGAGTGCGTGGTCGTGATGCTGAGCAACATGGATCTCCGTCGGAGCGGGCGGAGGCAGCGCGCCTCTCGTCGCCTCGCCGCAGGCAACACCCGCAGCAAGGCTCCCCGATCCCCGTTGCTTACGCTGCTGTCATCATCGCGTCAAGCAAGCGCAGCGGCAGGTCCCGCGGTATCTCCAGCAAATGCCGTGGGACTCCGCCGCCGTTCATTGCGCGATCATCAACGCCTTCATCGAGGACGGCCGCCCGCCCCGGCTGCCCAGCGACGCCCACCCGGCCCTGCTCCAGCTGGCCGCTGACCACGGCGTGGTGCTCCACCCGGGCACCACCGAGGTCTGGATCGCCCATCCGTTCTCCGCGTCACCGACCGGCGTGTGGGTCGAGCGCCGCGACGACAATCGCGGCTGGTGGGCGCCCTGCATCTGGTGCGCGATGGGCATCGTCACCCTCGCCGCCCCCGACGCCACGATCTACACCCGCTATGGCGGCGAGGCCGAGCACGCGGTCATCGACGTCACCGCCGGCGCCGTGCGCTCCGACGCCTACATTCACTTCCCGATCCCCGCGCGCGACGCGTGGGCCAATGTCGTTCACTGGTGCGCCAGCGTGCTGCCCTTCCGGTCGCCGGCCGAGGTGCCGGCCTGGTGCGCACGCCACGCGCTTCCTCACGGTGACATCGTCCCGATCGCGCGCGTCCTCGACCTCGGCCGCGCCTGGTACGGCAACCATCGCTCGCCGACCTGGCGCAAGTGGACCACCGCCGAGGCAGTCCAGATCTTCGTCGGCGCCGGCTTCACCGGGCCGCACTGGAAGCTGCCCGCGAGCGACGAGCGGTTCTGACGCCACGACCTCACACGTACGAGCCGTCGAGGTCGCGTGCGTAGCGCTCCAGCCACTGCTGGCCCGCGGCGTCGATGTTGAACGTATCGTGCATGCTGCAGATCCGGTCGCCGTCGAGCTCCGCGACCAGCGTCGCGTGCAGCTCCACCGGCGGTGAGCCCTCGCGCTGGTAGCGCACGAAGCCCCGGAACGTCACCTTGCCGTCGTTCTCCGTCGGCGGTGCCGTCGGGACGATCGTGCGAACGGTCATCTTGCGATCGAATCCATCGACCGACTTGCGGATGCCGCGCAGGATGTTGTCGCGCCCCTTCAGCTCGTACGCCGTGGGCAGCCCGCTCACGCGATACGTCGCGTCCTCGGTGAAGTACTGCTCGAGGCGGCGCCAGTCGTCGTCGGCGTACGTCTGCTCGAACGCCGCCGCATATGCAAGAAACCTCTCGATGTTCGTCATGGCTTTCTCCTTTTTCGAGCCTTGGTCCGTGCTCGCGCTCCGGCGAGCACCATCGCAATCGCCGGGTCCACGAGCGACCTCAGGTCGCGCCCCAGATGCAGCTTGCCCGCGAGGTGCAGCATCACCAGCCCATGCAGCGCACACCACGCCAGGTGCGCGATCTCGTCGACATCGCCGCGTAGCTTGCGCGCCGTCACCGCCTCGGCAATCGACGTGCGCAGCGGCAGCCAGCCGCGCCGCCCGAGCTCCGCCGGTTCGGCGTACTTCCGATCCGTGCGCCGCTCGAGCTCGAACATCACCCGGTACGCGTCCGGATGCCCGAGCGCGTGCGCCACATACGCCCGCCCCATCGCATACAGCCGGCGCACCGGCTCGCGCTCGCTCGCAAACGCCTTCTCCTGCGATGCGGCGAACGCCTCGATCGCCGCCACGCGCACCATCGCAAAGATCTCGTCCTTGTCGCGAAAGTAGCGATACGGCGTCATCGCGCTGCACCCGAGGTCCTCGGCCAGCCCGCGCATCGTCACCCCCGCCTCGCCCAGCTTCGCGAACCGGCGCGTGGCCACCTCGCGCATCGCGCTGCGAAACGCCGCGTGGTCATCCGCCGTGAGCGCCGTGCGACCCATCGGATAAAATATACAACGTAAAATTTACGCCGTCACGTCAAAACAGCCGCGGCCGTGGTCGCCCTGGCGGCGGTAACAGCCTCACGCGGCTGCTAGCACCGCGGTCGGCCTGGCGATGCACGATGGACCCTGGGTGCGCCTGCTCGGCTACTGACGCGGCGCGCTGATCGCGGCCGTTGTGGTGCAGCACGAAGCCGGTCACTTTGCCCTGGGCGTCGACCTCGAACGTGATGCTCGCAGGGACGATGCGCACCGCGAAGTCGCGCTGCGAGGTGGCGTGGAGGCGCAGGCGCGGCTGAGCGGTGGCCTCGGCGATCGGTTGGCCGATGCGCGGCGCCGTGCGAGCCCGCCC
>DATIPJ010000784.1:0-8173 GCA_035472155.1 Kofleriaceae bacterium | reverse complement strand
GGCTGAGCGACTGGCTCGAGGCGCGAACGCCGCCCAAGCTCAACCTGGCGGTGACCGCGGCGGCCGAGCACTTCACCGCGATCCTCGCCGAGGGCGCGTTCGCGCAGAACCTGCTCGACAACGCGGCGCCCGAGATGCGCGAGCTGCTCGCGTGGCACGCCGCCGAGGAGCTCGAGCACAAGTCGGTCGCGTTCGACGTGCTGCAGACCATCGACCCGTCGTACGCGTTGCGCATGGCCGGCCTGGCCTACGCGACGGTCACGCTCGGCGGGTTCTGGCTGTGGGGCGCGCTCGCGCTGATGCGCCAGGAGAAGCTGAGCGTGCGCCGCGTCCGGCGCGAGATCCGGCGCGTGCCGTCGGGCGACCGGGTCGTGCGCCGCGTATTCCTGCGTGGCATCCGGCAGTACATCGCGCGCGATTTTCACCCCAGCCGCAATCCCACCGACCGAATCGCAGGCGACTGGATGGCCGCGCGTGGTATGTCGCTGCCCGGATCCACCTCCGAGGCAGCATGAAGCATGCAGGCAAGACGGTCGTCGTCACGGGCGCAGGCAGCGGGATCGGCCGTGCGACCGCCCTGGCGTTCGCGCGCGAGGGAGCTCGGGTCGCGGCGTGCGATGTCGATCAGCCGCGGCTCGATGCGCTGGCCGCCGAGCTCGGCCCGCACGCGCTCGTGGTCAACAAGGTCGACGTGTCCGACCGCGCCCAGATGCGCGCGTTCGCCGACGCGGTGCACGCGGCCGCGCCCGCGGCGGATGTCATCGTGAACAACGCCGGCGTCGCGGTCGGCGGCACGTTCCTCCAGACCAGCCTCGATGACTGGGACTGGCTGCTCGGCATCAACCTGCGCGGCGTGGTGCACGGCTGCCACTTCTTCGTCCCTCGCATGGTCGAGCGCGGCAGCGGCCATGTGGTCAACCTCTCGAGCATCCTCGGCATCTTTCCGGCGCCCGGGGTGACGGCGTATGTCGCGAGCAAGTTCGCCGTGCTCGGCTTCTCGCAGTCGCTGCGCGCCGAGCTCGAGGCGCACAAGATCGGCGTCACCGCGATCTGCCCGGGGATGATCGCGACCGCGATCGTCGCCGACGGCCGGATGTCGGGCGAGATCGGGGGCCGCAAGCAGAAGATGGTCGATCGCTTCCGCACCAAGGGCGCACCGCCCGAGCGCGTCGCGCAGACCATCCTCGACGCGGTGCAGACCAATCCGGCCGTGCGCACGGTGGGCCGCGACGCGTGGGCGATTCACCAGCTGACCAAGCTGGCGCCCCAGACGTTTCAGCGCATCGGGACTGCGCTTCAGCGCCGGTTCGGCGCCCAGGGCTGATCTCCCGGCGCGCGGTGGATGACCGATCCACCGATTGAAAGCGTGGGTCGCTCGACATACGTTTCGCGCACGTATGAAGCTGGCCACGCTGCGCAATGGATCGAGAGACGGGCGGCTGCTGGTCGTCCGCAAGGACGGCGAGGTCGGCGCTCCGGCGCCCGATACCTGGCCAACGCTGCAGCGCGCGCTCGACGACTGGACGGCGGCCGAGCCCGCCCTGCGCGCACTCGAGGCCGACCTCGCCAATGGCCTCGAGGGCATTCCGATCGATCCGCTGCGGCTGGGCGCGCCGCTGCCGCGCGCCTTCGAGTGGGTCGATGGCTCGGCGTACCTGAACCACGCGATCCTGGTCCGGCGCGCGCGAGGGGCGCAGCCGCCGGCGACGCTGACGACCGATCCGCTGATCTACCAGGGCGGCTCGGGCGACATGCTCGGGCCGCACGATGCGATCGAGCTGCGCGACCCGGCGTGGGGCCTCGACTTCGAGGCCGAGGTCTGCGTCGTCCTCGGCGACACGCCGATCGGCGTCTCCGCGGCCGACGCCGCGCGCTCGATCCGGCTGGTGATGCTGGCGAATGACTGCACGCTGCGCAACCTCATCCCCGACGAGCTCGCCAAGGGCTTCGGCTTTTTTCTGAGCAAGCCGGCCACGGCGTTCTCGCCGTTCGCGGTCACGCTCGACGAGCTCGAGGCCGCCGGCGCGTGGCGCGATGGCCGCCTGCACGGCCGGGTACGCTCGACCTACAACGGCGAGCGGGTCGGCGACTGCGACAGCGGGCCCGAGATGCACTTCTCGTTCACGGACCTCATCGCGCACATCGCGCGGACGCGGCGGTTCACGGCCGGGACGATCCTGGGCAGCGGCACGGTGTCGAACGCCGAGCGCAGCCGCGGGGTGTCGTGCCTGGCCGAGCGCCGGATGATCGAGATCATCGAGACCGGCCAGGCGGCGACGCCGTTCATGGCGGTCGGCGATCGCATCGTGATCGAGGCCGAGGTTTCCGGTACAAACCCCTTTGGCGCGATCGACCAGCGCGTGGTAGCAGCCGTACCACCTAGAGGCTCATGAAGATCGTCCTTCACAACTACTGGCGCAGCTCGGCGAGCACCCGGGTCCGGATCGGCCTGGGGCTGAAAGGCCTGCCGTACGAGTATGTCGCGGTCAACATCCTCGCCGGCGCACAGCACGCCGAGACCTACCGCGCGACCAATCCGATGGGCCAGGTGCCGACGCTCGAGATCACCGAGGACGATGGCGCGCGCTTCGCGCTCACGCAGTCCCTGGCGATCCTCGAGTACGTCGACGAGCGCTGGCCCGATCCGCCGCTCCTGCCGCGCGACCGCGCACTGCGCGCCAGGACCCGGGCGCTCGCCGAGCTGGTGAACGCCGGGATCCAGCCACTGCACAACACCGGCGTGCTGCGCCGGATCAAGAAGCTCGGCGCCGACGAGCAGGCGTGGGCGCGCCAGTCGATCGCCGACGGGCTGGCGGCGTTGGCCAAGCTCGTGGCCCAGACCTCGGGCGCGTTCTGCGTCGGAGACTCGCCCACGATCGCGGACTGCTGTCTGGTGCCGCAGCTGTTCGCCGCGCGCCGCGTCGGCGTCGAGCTCGCCGCGCCGGAGCTGGCGCAGCTCCTCGAGATCGAGGCGCGCTGCAAGGCGCTGCCGCAGATCGCCGCCGCGCTGCCCGAACACCAACCCGATGCGGTGAAGTCATGACCAAGCTCGCGCCACTGGGCATCAAGCGCCTCGAAGGCATCCACTACTACGTGCGCGACCTCGAGCGCTCGCGCCGGTTCTACACCGGCAAGCTCGACTTCGCCGAGACCTGGCGGTCGGCGCCCGAGCTCGAGCGCGAGGCCGGGCAGCGCTCGGCGTGCTTCTCCGCCGGCAACGTGATGGTTCTGTGCAGCACGCCGGTGGCAGCGGCCGACGAGCTGCCGGGCCGCGCGGCGCGCTTCCTCGCCAGGCACCCCGACGGCGTCGGGAGTCTGGTGTTCGAGGTCGAGGACGCGGCGCGCGCGTTCGCGCTGCTCGAGGAGCGCGGCGGCACGCCGATCGACGACGTCGCGACCTACGAGGACGATGGCGGCACGCTCCGCCAGTTCTCGATCACGACGCCGTTCGGCGACTGCACGTTCCGGTTCCAGGAGCGCCGCGGCTACCGGAGCCTGTTCCCCGGCGCGGTCGCGGTGGAAGGCGCGGCTGCGAGCAACCGGTTCGGCTTCGAGCAGATCGACCACGTGACGTCGAACTTTCAGACCATGAAGCCGATGCTGCTCTGGCTCGAGCACGTGATGGGCTTCGAGCAGCTGTGGGAGATATCGTTCCATACGTCCGACGTCGACCCCGCGCGCAAGACCGGCTCGGGCCTCAAGTCGATCGTGATGTGGGACCCGGTCTCGCAGACCAAGTTCGCCAACAACGAGCCGGCGCGCCCGTTCTTCAAGAGCTCGCAGATCAACATCTTCCACGAGGAGCTGCGCGGCGACGGCGTGCAGCACGTGGCGCTCACCGTCGGCGATATCCTGTCGGCGGTGCGCGGGCTGCGCGGCGCGGGCGTCAGCTTCATGCCCACGCCGGGCAGCTACTACGAGCTCCTGCCCGAGCGGATCGCCCAGAGCGGCATCGGGCGAATCGACGAGAGCCTCGACACGCTGCGCGAGCTCGAGATCCTCATCGACGGCGATCACCACCACGCGTACATGCTGCAGATCTTCCTCAAGGAAGCGGCCGGGCTGTACGGCGACCCCGACGCCGGACCGTTCTTCTACGAGATCATCCAGCGCAAGGGCGATCGGGGGTTCGGCGCCGGCAACTTCCGCGCGCTGTTCGAGAGCATCGAACGAGAACAGTCCAGGACCGCCACGGGCGCGTCGGCGGAGGACGGCTGATGCTCGACCGGATGCAGCTCGGCGAGGTCGCGCGCAAGCACCACACGCAGCTGCGGAGTGCGAGCGGCGAGCTGCGCTTCGAGGAGTGCCTGACCCGCGACGGCTTCGACGGGCCGTACACGATCCTCTATCACCTGCGCCGGCCGCACACCCATCGCCTCGCGCCGGCCGAGCACGGCTGGGCCGCCCCGGTCTCCGCCGGCGACCGCGAGCTCGCCAAGCGGCACTACAAGACGGCCGCGATGGCCAGGACCGGCGGGCCGCAGATCGACGTGCGCGTGCCGCTCTTGTTCAACGACGACGTCATCGCCGGCGTCGCGTTCCCGTCGGCCGAGGACCCGCTCTACATCGCCGACGGCGACGCCGATCAGCTGATCTACGTCCACGAGGGCGGCGGCGTGCTGCGCAGCCTGCTCGGCGACGTCGCGTTCGCGCAGGGCGACTACGTGTTCGTCCCGCGCGGCCTCTTGCACCGCTTCGTGCCCGCAGGGCCGCAGCACTGGCTGTGGTTCTCGCTGAACGGCGGGCTGCACCTGCCCGATCAGTGGCGCAACCCGGTGGGTCAGCTCCGCATGGATGCGCCGTACTCGCACCGCGACTTCAAGCGGCCCGAGCTCGCGGCGCCGCGCGACGAGGGCATCCGCAGGATGGTCGTCCGGCGCGCCGGCATGTGGCACGGCTTCGCGCTGACCGACTCGCCGCTCGACGTCATCGGCTGGGACGGCACGGTGTACCCGTGGGCGTTTCCGATCCTCGCGTTCCAGCCGCGGGTCAGCTCGATCCACCTGCCGCCTACGTGGCACGGCACCTTTGCCGCGCGCGGCGCGCTGATCTGCAGCTTCGTGCCGCGGCCACTCGACTTCCACCCCGACGCGATCCCGTGCCCGTACCCGCACAGCTCGACCCACTGCGACGAGATGATCTTCTACTGCGACGGCAACTTCACGTCGCGCCGCGGCGTGGCCCCGGGCAGCATCTCGCACCATCCGATGGGCATGCCGCACGGCCCGCACCCCGGCGCCTACGAGCGGTCGATCGGCGCCACGCGCACCGACGAGGTCGCCGTGATGCTCGACCTGTTCGCGCCGCTCCGCACGACCCCGGCCGCGCTGTCGATCGAGGACCTCGGCTACCAGGACTCGTTCCTGTAGCTCGCCTGTAGCGCGGTCGCGCTCAGGTCCGGTGGCGCTGGACGAACGCGACCATCGCCACGCCGAACCGCTCGAGCAGCATGCGCGTCGACGTATCGGTCAGCTTGCCCTCGGCGTCGAACCGCTCGTGCGCGCGCGGGATGAGCACCTCGGGCTGGCTCAAGCATGGCGAGTCGCTGTAGAGCAGCATCTGGCGCATATGGGTCTGCGCGCGGATCGTGCCGCTCATGCCGCTCGCCGCGCCGACGACGCCGACCGGCTTGCCGCGCATCGGCGACAGATCGGGCGGCCGCGAGATCCAGTCGAGCGCGTTCTTGAGCCCGCCCGGAATACTGTAGTTGTACTCGGGAGTGGCAAACACCACGCCGTCGGCGGAGGCGATCGCCGCCTTGAGCTGGACCACACCCGGCGGATCGACCAGGTCGTCGTTGAAGATCGGAAAATCGATGTCCTCGAAGATCGACATCTGCGCGATCGACGGCAGCGTATCGCCAACCGCATCGAGCAAATAGCGATTGAGCGACGACCTGCGCAGACTGCCCGAGATCCCGAGGAGCGCTACCATCGGGCCGAACCTAGCACCATTGGGGAGGTAACTTCCGGTTCCCCGGGCGTATGGTAGGCATGAACATGTTCTTCAGCTCGAAGAAGCTCCGCATGCCGCGCCCCGAGGAGGCGCTCCCCGGGCGTTCCACGGCGATCCGGGTCGGCGAGAAGCACTTCGTGAATGGCCACCGGATCGTGCCGCCGTTCCCCGAGGGGACCGAGCGCGCGATGTTCGGCATGGGCTGCTTCTGGGGCGCCGAGCGCAAGCTCTGGCAGACTCCGGGAGTCTGGACGACCGCGGTCGGCTACGCGGGCGGGGCGACGCCCAACCCGACCTACGAGGAGGTGTGCTCGGGAATGACCGGGCACAACGAGGTCGTCCTCGCGGTCTACGACCCGCGCGAGATCAGCTACGAGAAGCTGCTCGCGGTGTTCTGGGAGAGCCACGATCCGACCCAGGGCATGCGCCAGGGCAACGACGCGGGCACGCAGTACCGCAGCGGCATCTACGCGTTCGACGACGCGCAGCTCGCCGCCGCCGAGGCCTCCAAGCAGGTGTACGAGAAGCAGCTGGGCGCCGCGGGCTACGGTGCGATCACGACCGAGATCCTCCGCGCCCCGGCGTTCTACTACGCCGAGGACTATCACCAGCAGTACCTGGGCAAGAACCCGGGCGGCTACTGCGGGCTCGGCGGCACCGGCGTGTCGTGCCCGATCGGCGTCGGCGCGGCGGCGGCCAAGTAGGGTTACTTCGTCGGCGCGGGCAGCGGCGTCATCGCGGGCAGCTCGATCGTCAGGGTCTGCGCGGCCGGCGACGCGGCGATGCGCGCCGGCTTGCAGATGACCTTGAGCGTCTGCGTGTTCGCCTGCACGCGCTGGATGAACTGGCGATCGTTCATGTCGCCGGTGATCGGGATCGCGCACAGCGAGTAAGCACCGGCGACCAGCTCGGCGAACTCGGGCGCGGGCTTGTCGGCACCGAGCCAGAACTTCATGCCCTGCAGCGTGCTCTGGAACATGCCGTCGACGAGCTGCTTGCCGGTCGTGATGTTGACCTGCCCCGAGAACAGGAAGACCTGCGCGGCGTCGACCTTGTTGCTGGGCAGCGGCTTGACCTGGATCGTGGCGGTCACGTCGCCGACCGGGATCTCGATGTTGGCGGTGGTCTGCTTGCCGGCGGTGACCTGGACCGCGACGCTGGTCGACTTGAGCGACATCAGGGCCGGCTGCATCACGTTGAGCACGTGCGGCCCCTCGGGGACGCGCGCGAGCGTGAACGTGCCGTCGGCGGCGGTCTGGGTGAACTGGGTGGCCGCGCCGCCGCCCTTGCTCGACTCGCCGATCGCGACGCTCGGCACGGGCTCGCCCTTGCGCGTGACCTTGCCGGCGATCGAGCCGAAGCCGCGCAGCGCCAGCGTGACCGGCGGCGGATCGGCGTCGCCCTCAGGGATGGGCACGGCGAGCGAGCGTCCGAGGTCGGGGTGATCGGCCATCGCACTGGTCGCCTTGGGCGGAACGCCGACCACGATGAACGCGCCGTTCTGGTCGGTCACCGTCGAGCGGATGCCCGACATCGACTCGAAGCCCTCGACCTGCTCGGCGGCATCGGCCGACGAGAACAGCATCGCGCCGAGCTTGACCTTGGCGCCCGCGACGGGCGCGCCCGCCTTGTCGACGACCTTGCCGACGAGCTTGCGCCCGCGCGCAACGGTCACCGTGCCGAGGTCGGTCGCCTTGCCGGGCTCGATCTTGACGTCGTGCTGGACGTAGTCGGCGAACTCGGCGCCGCGGAACGTGACGTCGTACGTCGCCGGCGAGATGTCGTTGACCTGGAAGACGCCGTCGGCCGCGGGCGTCGGCATCTGGACGCCGACCGCCACGGTGACCAGCTTGGGTGGCGCGCTCTCGCCGGTCAGCGCGACCTTGCCGATCAGCGAGCCAGGGGCGGCCAGCGTGATGCGCACGTCCTTGTCTCCGGTCTTGGCGGCGGTGCCCTCCTGGCCCCAGTCGCCAAAGCCGAACGACCGGCGCGCGGCCCAGATCCGGTAACCGCCGTCGGGCAGGCCGCGGATCACGAACTCGCCCGCGCCCCCGGTGGTGACCGAGCTGAACCCGGCGAGCGCCAGGGTCTCGGTCGACGCGCCGCCGAAGATGTCGGGGAACGCGTTGACCTGGACCTCGGGGACGGGCGCGCCCTTGTCGTCGACGACGACGCCGGCGATCGAGCCGGCGATGTCGAGCACGAGCACCAGGTCATC
>DATIPJ010000783.1:0-3868 GCA_035472155.1 Kofleriaceae bacterium | reverse complement strand
GACAGCATGGGCATGCGCAACTACTTCGCGATCCCGTTCGCCGCGCCGCCGGTCGGCGAGCTGCGCTGGGCACCGCCGGCACCACCGGCGAGCTGGACCGCGCCACTGGCGAACGTGCAATCGGCTGCGCCGTGCCTGCAGACCAGCGCGAGCCCGTTCCGCTTGAAGAACGACCAGGAGGACTGCCTCTACCTCGACGTCCATGCGCCGACCGGGCAGGGCCCGTTCCCCGTGATGGTGTGGATCCACGGCGGCGCGTTCAACACCGGCGGCGCGGTGACCTACGCCGACGCCTCGCCGCTGGTGTCCAAGGGCGTGATCGTCGTCGTGCTCGCCTACCGCATGGGCCCGCTCGGCTTCCTCGGCCACCCTGCCCTGCGCGCGGCCGACGGCTCGGTCGGCAACTACGGCATCATGGACCAGCAGGCCGCGCTGCACTGGGTGCAGGACAACATCGCGGCGTTCGCCGGCGACAAGAACAACGTCACGATCTTCGGCGAATCGGCCGGCGGGTTCAGCGTGATGACGCACCTCGCCTCGCCGCTGTCCAAGGGCCTCTTCCACAAGGCGATCGTCGAGAGCGGCGGCTATGCGTTCGACCGCCAGCTCAAGCAGGACATGCTCGAGGCGACGAGCACGACCGTGGTCAATAACGCCATGGTCGCCGCCGGGGTGACCTGCGCGACCGTCGACGCGGCGTGCCTGCGCGGCCTGCCGACCGCCGTGATCGCCAACCAGCTCGCGGTCGCGTTCAACACCGCGGCGGCGAGCCCGGTGCCATCGGTCGATGGCAAGGTGCTGACCAGGTCGATCAAGGACACGTTCGCGGCGGGCGACAACAGCCACGTGCCGGTGCTCAACGGCTCCAACGAGGACGAGTACGCGCTGTTCATCGCGATCGGCGAGATCGGTCGGCGCGCCGCCGCGATGCCGCCCAACTTCGATCCGGCCAACACGTCGTTCTCGCTGACGGCGACCGCCTACCCGGCAACGCTCGCCGGGCTCGCGGCCGGCACCGGGCTCACCGGCCCCACGCTGATGAGCGACGGCTACTATCCGCTGACCGCGTACGGCGCGACGGCCGCGCTACAGCCCAGCCTCGGTGCCTCGGCGATGGGCACCGACGTGGTGTTCGCGTGCCAGGGGCTCAACATCGCCAAGCGCGTGCTCGCGCAGGGCTCGCCGGTGTGGTCGTACGAGTTCCGCGATCAGACGGCGCTGCCGTCGGTCGGCTTCGATGCGACGGGCAACTACTACCTGAGCTTCTCGCAGGGCGCCGCGCACTCGTACGAGCTGCAGTACCTGTTCAACCTGCGCGACCTGCAGAACGACGAGCGCCGCGCGCTGCAAGACTCGATGACGCGCTACTGGACCAACTTCGCGCGCACCGGAGATCCGAACCAGGGCACGGCGCCGGCGGTGGCGTGGCCGGCGTTCACCGGCGGCGACAAGGTGCTCGGGCTCGACGTCGCGTCGGGCGGCGGCATCAAGCCGCTCGAGTTGCCGCTCGAGACCGCGCACCGCTGCCCGACGATCTGGACGGCGCTGACGTTTTAGCCGACGCCGCCGTCAGTCGACGGCGCGCGCGTCGAGCTCGCGGAGCGCACGCAGGAGATCCGGCCGCGAGCCGATCTGCTGCGAGGTGTCGCCGGCCTGCGGCGTGCCGGTGCGGCGGAGCAGCTCGCGCAGGTCGCGCGGGGCGATCACGCGGCCGCCGCTGCGCGCGATGCCCTCGAGGAGCACCGCGGTGCCGGCGACGATCGGCGATGCGCTCGAGGTGCCGGCGAACTCGCCGGTGTAGTGCCGGTCGTTGCCCGCGCAGGCCTGGAGGTCGCCGTAGTCGAGCGTGGCGACCTTGCGGCCCCAGCCCTGGACGTCGACCCGGCCGCCGTAGTTCGAGAAGTCGAGGCGCTCGCGGTCGGCGTAGCCATCGCGCGGCGGGCCGCCGGCGCCGACCATGATCGCGCCTGAATCGCGGTACGTGCGATCGAAGGCGCGGCCGTAGATCGGGCGGTCGAGGTCCTCGGCGCCGTTGCCCGCGGCCTCGACGACGATCACGCCGCGCTCGGTCGCCGCGCGGATCGCGTCGTACACATCGCGCCAGTACTCGACCGGGATGTAGCGGCCGACCGGACCGCTCGACTGCAGCTCGATCAAGAGGACGTCGCCGGCGCGGAGCTGCTCGGCGGCGGCGTCGATCGCGTCGGCGACCGAGGCGCCGCCGATCGACGACGTGACCACGCGCTCGACGTCGGGCGCGATGCCGACCACGCCGCGGGCGTTGTCGCGGCCCACGACCTCGCCGAGGACCGCGGTGCCATGCGCGCGCCAGCTCGGATCGGCGATCAGCTCGCCACCGGCGTGGCGGATTCGATCGCCGGGCAGATCCTCGTGCGCCGGGTTCCAGTTGCCCTCGATATCGGCGAACCACACACCCTGCCCGCGCGCGCCGCGCCGCCACGCCGCTGGTGCGTCGATGCCGTGCGGCGCGGGGCCGAGATAGCCCTGATACGATTCGAACGACGGGGTCGCGATCGGACAGCTGTCGGGATCGTCCTCGGCCGGGCGCACGCGGGCCTGCGGGGCCAGCGTGGCGAGGGGCGACAGCGTCGCCAGCGTGGTCTGCGGCGCAAGGAGGACCTCCTCGAACCACGGAATCGAACGCAGCCCCGCGATCTGGGAGTCGACGTCCTCGATCGGCACCTCGATCTTGAACCAGCGCGCGCGATCATCGTGGGTGCCGGGCGGCAGGTGCGAGAACAGCGGAGTGGTCCGCGAGCCGCGGAGGGCGATCTCGAACCCCTCGCGGTCCATCTTGACGTGCAGCGTGGCGAACCCGCCCGGCAGCGGCGGCGTCCGCGGTGGCGCCTCGTCGCGGGTCGCCGGCCACAGCTGCACAGCGGCCAGCGCGGCCAGCGCGGCGAGCCCGACCAGCCCGACCGCGATCGATCTCCATGGCAACGCTCTGGTGGCGAGCATGGCGTCATCATAACCGAGCGCGCCTGCCGCCGAGCGGCATTTGCGGTCAGGCCGGGCGCTTGAGCGCTGCGCGGATGTGCGATTGCACCATCACGGCGAGGGTCTCGCGGACCTCCTCGTCGAGCTCGGTCGAGGGCTTGCGGCCGAGCGCGCCGACCAGCGCGTCCTTGCTGATCGCATAGCCGTACGCGGCCGAGACCGCGGTGAGCAGCGTCAGCTCGATCTCGTGGATCAGCGCCGCGCTCGGCTGCGGATCGAGCGCGCGGGCGACCTCGACGGCGATCGCCGCGAGGCCCTGGTCGTGGAGCCCGAACGCATGCGCCGCCGCCGGGCGCTCGCTGGTCATGAGCCAGCGCATCAGCCGCAGGTGGACCGGATCCTCGAGCGCCTGGAACAGGAGGCCGAGCAGCTCGCCCGGGCGATGCAGCGCGCCGGCGACGCGCAGCCGGGTCAGCATGGTCTCGCGAAGGCCGCGCAGCCGGCGCTCGAGCGCGGCCTCGATCAGGCCCGCATAGGTCCCGAAGTAGTGGGTGATCAGCGCATGGCTCACCCCGGCCTCGGCGGCGACCTCCTTGAGGCCGACCTGATCGGGCTGCGATGCGCTGAACACGCGCTCGGCAGCGTCGAGGATCTCCTGGCGAGCCATCTCGGGCGGACGGCGGCGGCGCGGGGTCGGGCGGGCGCGCCGGCGAGTCGCGTGCGTGGGGGTCCTCACCATGAGAGCGCCCATCCTATCGCACATCCTCAGGTCGTTATTTTCACGTTGACAATACGACGACGGCTATTATCATGGTGACAATAACGGAGAGCGACGACCCATGACCCCGACTGCTGCTGTTGACGACCACGCCGCGAGCCCCCACGACCTGTCCAGGCTGTCGGCGCTGGT
>DATIPJ010000782.1:0-6675 GCA_035472155.1 Kofleriaceae bacterium | reverse complement strand
CGCCGATGGCATGGTGAAGCTGCTCGACTTCGGCATCGCCAAGGCGCGCGGCGCGAACTCGCGAACGCGGACCGGCACGGTCAAGGGCAAGAACGCGTACATGTCGCCCGAGCAGATCCTCGGGCGCGGGCTCGACCGCCGCAGCGACGTGTTCGCGCTCGCCGTCGTGATGTACGAGATGCTGGCGATCCGGCGGCTGTTCCACCGCGACTCGGACTTCCTGACGTTCAAGGCGATCACCGAGGAGCCCATCCCCGAGATCCGCGAGCGGCGGCCCGACCTGCCGCCCGGCATGCGCGCGGCGCTCTTGCAGGCGATGGCGCGCGATCCCAACGGCCGGTTCGACACTGCGCTGGCGTTCGGCAACGCGATCCGCAACTCGGTCTCGACGCTGGGCGGCCCGGCGACCGGGCCGGACCTGGTGCGCCTGCTGTCGAGCGACTTCGCCGACGAGATGGCGTCGCGCGACGAGATCCTCAAGGCCGCCGACGAACCGGCGCCGGTCGCCCCTCCGCGTCCCTCGCGCCCCAGCCAGCCGCCGCCGCTACCGCCCGAGGCCCGCAGCGGCGAGCTCGAGCAGCTCAGGCGCACCAAGGCCGGCAGCGGCCCGCTCGAGGCTGTTCCGTCGATGATCGTGCACGCCGGCTCGAGCCGCATCTCGGCGCCGATGGCGCGCGACGTCCTCGACCTGTCGAGCAACGTCCTGCCCGACTCGTGGATGGTCGATCCCAACACCGACCTGCTCCGCAGCCACCGCCTGCGGTCGATCCGCAACGCCGCGATCGCGCTCGGCGCGATCATCCTGGTCGGCGTCGCGATCTTCTTCGCGACGTCGCGAGGCAGCGAGGCCAGCAAGCGCGCGGCCACGCCGCCGCCAACGCCCGACGCCGCGGTCCAGGCAGCGGTCGATCCGCCGGTCGACGCCCAGCTCGGCCCGACCCGAGAGGACATCATCGCGGTGTCGCGCTTCGGCTTCTTCAGCATCACGGCGACCGCGAAGACCCAGATCTACGTCGACAACAAGCAGATCGGCGACACGCCGCTGACCCGCTTGCCGCTGGCGCCGGGGCCTCACAAGGTCAAGGCGATCGGCCCGCACGGCAAGGTCAAGCAGATCAACATCACGATCTACGGCGGGCGCGACACCGACGAGGGCACCATCACCTGGTGACCGCTACGAGAGCGGCGCCGGGCGGATGCTCGCGATGTGCAGGCTCGACTCGGCGCTGGTGGTGATCTGCACGCGGTCGCCGGCGGAGTAGCGCGGCACCAGCTCGGCGGGCCCCTGGAACTGCAGGTCGGCCAGGTTGCGGATGTCGAGCTCGACGCCGTTCTCGTCGATCGCGCGCTCGATGTCGAGCTGGACCTTGGCGACCTGGCGCGTCGTGACGTTCTGGAACTTCGCGGTCAGCGTGTGCAGCTCGATGCTGCGGATGGTTCCAACCACCCGCATGCCGTCGTCGCTGCTCATGCAACCATCGTACACCGCTGGCCCGTGCGCGGATCGCCTCCGGGCAAGCTCCGGACGTCGAGCCCGAGTGAAATCGTGTAACCGCAAGAACCCGCCGCCGTATAAGCGTCGATGTCCGCCACGGGGAGGTCGGGATGTACCGCCAGACGGCAATTCGGCGATACCGACGGTGCCGCTGCGGCGCGGATCACGATGAATGGAATGTGCCGCCACATGCAGCACCCGTGCGGCGTGGATCACCAGCGACCCGCAGGCCGATCAATTGATCGGGCGCGCGCGCGTACCGGTGCCGATATCGATGCCGTTCATCGCGCACGCCGCGTAGATGCAGTCCTCGTCGCCGACGCAGAGCAGGAAGTGCTTGCTGCCCTGCGCCTGCACGTAGTCCTCGCCGGCCGCGAGGATGCGGTTGTTGGCCATATCGCGGATCTGGCCCGCGAGGACGATCGAGGCCTCCTCGCCGAGGTGCGTGTGCGGCGGGAACATCGCGCCCGGCGACAGCCGGAAGAATCCGCAGTCCGCGGCCGCGGCCGCGGGGCCACCGTCGAAGTCGACCAGGCTGAGGCCTGGAATCTGCGGGCGCCACGACGCCGGCCGCTCGATCAGCGCCAGCAGCTCGCGGGCGCGCTCGACGGTGACGTCGTACATCCGGGCGATCCGGGCGGAGAACGCCTCGAACCGCCCGCCGCCCGTCGAGGCGAGCAGGCGCTGGAGCACGTGGGGTGCCGGCGCGACCGGCTGGATTCCGTCGGGCAGCACGTCGGCAGCCTCCTGGTACGCGGCCAGCTCGGCCGCGAGCGCGGCGTCGCGGGCGATCTCGCGTTCGACGTCGGAGGCCTCGTCCGCGTCGAGGATCCCGAGCGCGTAGAGCGGAAGCAGCTCGCGGATGTTGCGGGTCATGCCTTCTCCGTTCGGTCCGTTCGGTCCGTTCGGTCCGTCCGGGCGCGCCGCTCCGGGAGCAGCCCCGAGCGCAGGCGGTCGAGCCCCGCCGCGAGCCGCGACTTCACGGTACCGACCGGGATCGCGACGCGCTCGGCGATCTCGGAACACGACAGCCCCTCGAAGTACGCCAGCTCGAGCACCCGGCGCTGGTCCTGGCCCAGCTCGGCGAGCGCTCGACGCACCCGGCGGTGATCCGGGCTCGCGGCCTCCGACTCGTCGACCACGAGGTCGAGTCCGCCATCGCCGGTGTTCCGCGACACGCGGGCGGACTTCTGCAGGTCAAGGGCTCGGGAGCGCATACGAATCGCTAACCAGGTACGAACGCGACCGCGCTTCGGATCGAAGTCCTTGGCGCTCCGCCAGGCCTCGAGGAACACGTCGTGCAAGAGATCCTCGGCCTCGCGGCGCTCGCGGACGATTTTGAGCGCGAGGCCGAGAAGCAACGGTGCATGGCGCTCGTACAATGTCGCAAGGGCACCGCGATCTCCTGCGGCCACCGCCGTCACGAGCGCCTCATCTTCGGCGTCGTCGGGTAGGAGGTCAGCGGCCATCTGCCGACCAGGCTAGCATGCCTTTCGTGTCGAGTGCTTGCATGGTAATCACCCGCGGTGCTCGAAGCGCTTCGCGAGGCGGTCCGCGCAGAAGCGACCGAACGCACGTGGTCGCAGGGGGTGATTCTGGCGCGCGATGGCCGGGTCTCGGGCCGGCAGAAGTCCGGTGACAAGCTCGAGCTCGAGGTGCGGGTCCCCACGCGCCCCACGCCGTTCGAGGTCGTGCTCGATCCGCCCAACGCCGAGTGGCAGTGCGGCTGCGACAGCAAGGAGGCCGTCTGCTCGCACGTCGTCGCCGGGGTGATCTCGGCGCTTGCGTCCGCGAGCGGGACCGGCGACGCGCTGCCCGCGGGCGATTCGGCGCGCGGCCTGGCGTCGATCCGCTACCTCCTGGCGCCCGCACCCGGCGGAGTCTCCGTCGATCGCCTGCTCGTCCGGGGCGAGCGCACCGAGCCGCTCGTCGGCTCCGTGCAGTCGCTGGTCGCCAACGGCAAGGCCTCGGGCATCGCGACCACCGACGCCGACCTCAAGGCCGATCCGCTGCTCACCTCGCGCAGCGGCCCGATGCAGAACGAGCGGCTCGACCGGCTGCTCGCGGTCCTCGCCGACGCGCGCGACGTGCGCTGGAAGGGCGAGCCGATCACCGTCAGCGCCGAGCCGGTCCTGCCGCGCGCCATCGTCGCCGACGCGCCGGGCGGCGTGCAGCTTCGCATCGAGCGCGACCCGATCGTCGACGAGGTCGTCGCGGTCGGCGTGGTGCGCACGCGCGACAACGCGCTCCGGCCGATCGGCGCGGTCGACCTCAGCGGGCCCAAGCTCGACAAGCTGCCCGTCGTGCAGGACTTCCCGGCGGCGGCCTACCCCGAGCTGATCGGCAAGCGACTGCCCGCCCTCGCGCAGCGCATCCCGATCGACATCCGCGCCACCGGGCTGCCCAAGGTCGGCAGCCGCGAGCAGCCGCGCATGGCGTTCGACGTCGAGCAGGACGGCGACCGACTGCACGTCTTCCCGACGCTGGTGTACGGCGATCCACCGCGGGCGCGCGTCGACGGCAACGCGCTCGTGCACATCGAGGGCGCGCTGCCGATCCGCGACGAGGACGCCGAGCGCCGACTCACCCACCGCCTGCGCGACGAGCTCAACCTCGTGCCGGGGCGGCGCGTCGAGCTGCTCGGCCGCGATGCGTTCGCGATGCAGAACGGGCTCGCTGGGTGGCTGCGCACCGACGCGCGCGCCGCCAACTCGGCCAAGGCGGTCATGCTCGACGCCCACCTGACGATCGACGGCGCGCGGATCGAGGTCGAGCTGTCGGGCGGCGGGCGCACGGCGTCGGTCGAGGCCGCGCTGCGCGCCTGGCACGCTGGCGTCGATCTCGTGCCGCTGTCGGGCGGCGGCTGGGGCCGCATCCCGATGTCGTGGTTCGATCTGCACGGCGAGCGCGTCGCCGATCTGCTCAATGCGCGCGGCGACGACCACAAGATTCCGATCTACGCGCTGCCCGATCTCGCCAAGCTGTGCGGTGAGCTCGACGAGCCGCCGCCTCCCGAGCTCGATCGGTTGAAGCCGCTGCTCGGGGAGTTCACCGGCATCCCGACCACGCCGCCCGAGCGCGGCTTCGTGGGCGAGCTGCGGCCGTACCAGCAGCGCGGCGTCGACTGGCTGGCGTTCTGCCGCGAGGCCGGCCTGGGCTGCGTCCTCGCCGACGACATGGGCCTCGGCAAGACGATCCAGGCGCTCGCGGCGATCCGCGGCAAGACCCTGGTCGTCTCGCCGACGAGCGTATTGTTCAACTGGCTCGCCGAGACCCACAAGTTCCGCCCCGACCTCAAGGTCAGCGCCTACCGCGGCGCGCGCCGCACGCTCGAGACCGACGCCGATGTCGTGCTCACCAGCTATCCGCTCCTGCGCAACGACACCGAGCTGCTCGCGCAAGTCACCTGGGACACGATCATCCTCGACGAGTCGCAGACCATCAAGAACCCCGACAGCCAGGTCGCACGCGCCGCGTACCGGCTCAAGGCGCGCTGGAAGGTGACGCTGTCGGGCACGCCGATCGAGAACCGGCTCGACGAGCTGTGGAGCCAGCTCCACTTCACCAACCCGGGCCTGCTCGGCGGGCGCACCGACTTCCAGGATCGCTGGGGCGAGCCGATCTCGCAGGGCGACGGCGCCGCGGCCGCGCGGCTGCGCGAGCGGATCCGGCCGTTCGTGCTGCGCCGCATGAAGTCCGAGGTCGCGCGCGATCTGCCGCCGCGCACCGACGCGATCATGTACGTCGAGCTCGACGACGCCGAGCGCGTCACCTACGACGCGATCCGCGCCGCGACCCAGCGCGAGGTCGTCGCGATGCTGCAGGCCGGCGGCGGTGTGATGGCTGCCCTCGAGGCGCTGCTCCGCCTGCGCCAGGCCGCCTGCCACCCGGCGCTGCTGCCGATGGCGCTGCGCGGTGGGGCCGCCCCACAGCAGTCGTCCAAGCTCGAGCGACTGATGGAGGCTCTGGGCGACGCGGTCGCCGACGGGCACCGCGCGCTGGTGTTCTCGCAGTGGACGTCGCTGCTCGACCTGATCGAGCCGCACCTGACCGACGCCGGCATCGCGTTCGCGCGGCTCGACGGCACGACGGTCGATCGCGCCGGCGTGGTCGGCAGGTTCCAGGCCGAGGGTGGCCCGCCGGTCATGCTGCTGTCGCTCAAGGCCGGCGGCACCGGCCTCAACCTCACCGCGGCCGATCACGTGTTCCTCGTCGATCCGTGGTGGAACCCTGCGGTCGAGGATCAGGCCGCCGACCGTACGCACCGCATCGGCCAGGACAAGCCGGTGATGGTCTATCGCATGGTCGCGCGCGACACCGTCGAGGAGCGCATCCTCGAGCTCCAGGATCGCAAGCGCGCGCTCGCCGATGCCGCCCTCGCCGACGCCGGCGGCGCTGCGGCGATCACGCGCGACGACCTGCTCGCACTGCTGGCGTAACCCTACGTCAGCGGCGCCAGGCGCAGGATCTTGCCGTGCACGTCGCCGGTCGCCGCGTCGAACGCCGGATCGAGGAACAGCCGTGTCACCGCGCTGCCGCGCAGCCCGCCAAGCATCTCGTCGGAGATCAGCGCGCCCACGTCGAGCCCGATCGCGAACAGCTCGCCACCGGTCCCCATCGCACGCGCGAATTCCTCGGCGGCCTCGCCGTTCGAGAACAGAAAGCCATAGGGCCGGCGGCACCACATGTCCTGGCCGTTCGACGTCAGGTACCAGATCCGCGGCGGTAGCAGCGCCACCAGCTGTTCCATCGTGACGTCCTCGGACATGGCGGCGTTGTATCCCAAAAACTGGTCCAACCTCGCACCCCGAGGCGAGGATGCCGCATGTCGTCTCGCATGCCGTTCCGTGATCTACCCGCGTCCGCGCGCAAGGTCACGCAGCGAGGCTCGACCTTCTACGTCATCGGCGACGAGCGCCACCTGCTGCGCGACCTTTACCACAGCTTCCTCCGCTTGCGCTGGTCGGCCGTGCTCGCGGTGCTCGGCGCTGGCTACGCCGTCGTGAACCTCGCGTTCGCCGCGCTCTATTACGTCGTGGGCGGGGTCGCGGGCAGCGACGGCTCGTTCTTCGATGCGGCGTCGTTCAGCGTACAGACGCTCGGCACGATCGGCTACGGGGCAATGTACCCCGCGAGCCACGCCGCGACGATGATCATGGCCCTCGAGGCGATCGTGAGCC
>DATIPJ010000781.1:0-2953 GCA_035472155.1 Kofleriaceae bacterium | reverse complement strand
GGAGGGTATCCCCGTGCTGCGGATCGAGGTCGAACCGAAGGATTGGCCCGCGATCGCCGCTCGCATCTACAATCGAAAAGTGAGCGTCCGACCGACGCCCGGTAGAAGCCGGGCACCGCGCTTGAGCGCCGCGTCCACTCGTGGCAGGCGCGACGGCTCAGGGCGGCGAAGCGGCGAGGGTCGTGGCGGCGGCAGCGCGCTGCGCGGCCCAGCGCGTGGGCAAGAGTGACGGCAGATCGACCAGGCGGATCCGGCCGGTCAAGCGCGGCAGGACATCCGCGAGGTATTCGCGCGGATCGACGTCTGCGAGACGGCACGAGCCGAGGATCGTATAGGCGATCGCGGCGCGCTCGCCACCGGCGTCTGAGCCCGCAAAGAGAAAATTCTTGCGAGTCAGAGCCGTGCGGACATGCAGTCTCTCGACGATACCGTTATCCATCGGCAGATAGCCGTAGTCGAGGAATCGCGCGAGCGCGACCTGGTGATTGGTGAAGTAGCGGAGCGCGACGCCGAGCTTGGACGCAGGCGGCTCGTGCTGCTTGCGCAGTGCGCACCACTTCGCGAGCTCGTCCCAGACTCGCTTGCTGCGCTCTTGTCGCGCGGCGAGCTTGGCGTCTGCATCGAGCTGTCGAATCTCATCCTCGATCTTGTAGAGCCGCTTGTACGCGGCGAGCGGAAGCGCGGCGCGTTGGTCGCCGGCGTCGAGCGCCTTCACGAAGTAGCGGCGCGCGTGCATGTTACATCCGCACTCGATGAGCTCTGCGCGCGCGAAGCTCTCGTCGAATGCGTTCGACGCATCAGCGACGGTGAGCCCCTTACGCAGCACGAGGATGTCTTGCGGGCCGCGCTCGTTGGGCCGCTGCCCGGTCTTCTTGCCCGAGGACGCGTAGAGGTACGCCGCCATGACCTCGCCCGCGTTGACACCGACGTAGCCCCACAGGGCGCCGAGCCGCTTGCCGCCGGCCGCCTCGCTGTCTTGCACTGGCAGACCCGTGCCGTCGAGATGCATCACGCGGGCGTCGATGATCTCGGCGAGCAGCGCGCGCCAGATGGGCTGGAGCAGATCCGTGCACCACTTCACCTGATCGGCGAGCGTGGACACCGCGATGTCGAGGCCGAGCCGGCGGTAGCGATCGCGCTGCCGGTGCAAAGGCAGCCCGTCGAGGTACTTCTCGACCAGGATCGAGGCGACCAGCCCGAGCCCGAGCTTGCCGTTGGGCACGACCGTCTCGCCCGCCGGCGCGCGGACCGGCGTGCCCTCGCACGCGGTGCAGGCGAGCTGCTCGCGAATATCGCGGCGTACGATCACCTGGGCTGGCACGAGCTCGATCACCTCGGTGATGTGTGGCTCGACGCACTCGCGATCTGCACCGCATTTCGGACAGGCCCGCTGTGCGGCCGGCACCTCGATTGGGTTATCGACCCGCGCGAGATGCGCGGGTGGCGTGGGCGACCGCGGCTGCCGCGGCGGTGGCGGCGTGCGCAGCTTGCTGACGTCGTCGTCCTCGCCTTCATCGATCCCCGACGCAAGCCGCAGTTCGTCGTCGGCAGCCACCAGCGCCGCGTGAGGGTCGATCGCTTCGCCCTCGGGTGCCGACGGCTCCGGGCGGCGCTTGAGCGCATCGAGGAACAGCACGAGCTGCGCCGTCGACACCTGCTCGCTCGGCTTGAACCGTGCTGCCAGACGTGCGACCCGCCGCTCGAGGTCGGTGTTGCGCGCGACCAACTGGCCGACGATCGACAGCACCGTGTCCCGCTCATGGTGGTCGCTGAGCAGCGTGCGCAGCACGTCGAGCACCGAGCCGCGCAGCTCCGGCTCCGCACTCGCGGCGGGCTCCGGCTCGTCGAGCGATGACGCTTCAATGACCACGCGCTGCCATCATGATCGCGGCGCGATCAGATGCAAGAGGTGCGACGCGCGTACGCGATCGATGTGAGCGATCGTTAGATCTGCGTCGAGCGCGAATGCGGCGTGGGCTCCCACCGCGGCTTGGTCTTGAGCTCGTCGACCACGATCCCTTCGAGCAGCACCGCCAGCTCGTGGACGTCGATCGCGACGCTCGCCACGCCTTGAGCGACGCGGGCCGGAAACGTGAAGGTCCCGCGCTCGAGTCGCTTATGAACGATCGTGAATCCGCCGCGCGTCCACAGAATCAACTTGACCTGGTTCCTGCGACGATTGAGGAACACGAACACGTGGCCACTGAGCGGGTCGTAGCCGAGCGCGTGGCGGATCTGGTTCGTCAGGCCCTCGAACGACTGCCGGAGGTTTGTCGGCTGCGTCGCGAAGTACACCCGGACGGCGCGCGGCAATAGGATCATGACGGCGACCTCGTCAACTCGTGCGCGAGCGCCGCGACCCAGCTCGGCGACACACTCGACAGCTCGAGAACGACGCCCTGTGGAAGCCGGAGCGTCGCCGCCGGTTCGCTGCCGATCACCGTCGCAGGCACCAGTGTGAGCGCAGTCGTCACCCGGGGGCCGCGTGCCCCAAGCCGCTTCTGCCAATAGGCGATCCGCTGCGGTACGAGCCCACGCGCACGGGCGAACCCTTCGAGGCTGCCGCCGCTGCGGCGCCAGTCATCGAGCACGCGCTGGGCGTCGGCTTCGGTCCACTGGCTGCGTCGGTGAGTAGAGGAACGTGGCTTGGCCATCCACCGATGCTCACGCGCCGTCAAGCGCGCTAACGAGCAGCGCTGCCGCTATCGTGAAAACTCGGCCGGACGGTCACGCGCACAGGATGACATGCCAACCGGATCACCCACCCTGTGAACAACGGCGATCGGGGGCTGGGACCCCTGTAGGCCGAGCTGTAGGCCGCCGAGCTACCGACCACGCGAGCGGACGCAGGTGTCGAGGAACTGCCAGCCGAGCAGGGTGATCGAGATGGTCCCGTTGTAAATTGAGAGGCTACGTATCGGAAACTCGGAGTTTACTCGTCGCTCCAGCTCCT
>DATIPJ010000780.1:0-8624 GCA_035472155.1 Kofleriaceae bacterium | reverse complement strand
ACGCCCGGATCCGGGATCGCCCCCGAGAGGATCGCCAGCGCGGCCGCGGTGTAGAGCGCGATCCCGGTCGCGAAGATCCAGCGCGCGGCGCGCTCGGCCTCGGTGCGCGCGACGAAGTGGATGCCGATCACGACGATCAGCGGCGTCACGGTGAACGTGCCGTAGTAGAGGACCGCGACGTGCGCATTGACCAGGCAGACCACCGCGAGCAGCACGAGCGCGCGCTCGGTGTAGCGCTCGGGGTCGGTGAACGCGCGGTGGTACCAGGCGCTGACGATGATGCCGAACGACATCGCGGCGACGAACGCGATGCTCATCGCGCGCGGCGCGTGGAGCAGCGGCACGGTCGCGATCGTTGCGACGCTGATCGCCCAGCCCATCCGGATGAACAGCCGCGTGCGCTCGACTTCCTCGTTGCGCATCGCATCGGCGGCGGTGGTCAGCGAGCCGTGCGAGGTCGCGCGATCGGCGACCACCGTCGCGACGCTCGTCATCGCCTCGGCAGGATCCTCGGGGGCGGGCTGCGCCGGCGACGGTCTCGACGGGCGATCGGACACCGTCGCCCCACTCACCGTGTCGTCGCCACCTGCCATCGCGCGGAGTCTAACGCGCGGGCTCGTGATGCCCAACTCACCGAGCAGCAGGTGCGCGGTCGGTCGGCCACCCTCCGCGGATGCCCCAGCGGTTCGACGGCAAGGTGTTCCTCGTGACGGGCGGTGGGCGAGGGATCGGTCGCGCGATCGCACGGCGGCTTGCAGAGGACGGCGGCCGGGTCTGCATCGTCGACCGCGATCGCCACGCCGGCCTCGACGCGGCGCGCGAGTACGGCGAGCACGTCATGTTCGTGCGCGGCGATGTCGGCAGCGAGCGCGACGTCCGGCGCGCGGTCGCGACCTGCGCGCGCTGGGGCGGCCGGCTCGACGGCATCGTCAACAACGCGGCGATCGCCGACCCGCACGCGGGGCCGATCGACGCGCTGTCGCTCGCGGTGTGGCGCCGCTACCTCGACGCCAACCTGACCAGCGCGTTCCTGGTGGTCAAGCACGCGGTCCGCCATCTGCGCACGGCGCGCGGCGCGATCGTCAACCTCGGGTCGACGCGGGCGCTGCAGTCCGAGCCCGACACCGAGCCCTATGCGGCGTGCAAGGGCGCGATCGTTGCCTTGACCCACGCCCTCGCGGTCAGCCTGGGCCCGGCGATCCGCGTCAACTGCATCAGCCCGGGCTGGATCGCGACCGATGCGCTCGCCCCACGCGACCAGCGCCGCAAGCCTCGGCTATCCCGCCGGGACCATGCCCAGCACCCCGTCGGCCGCGTGGGCGAGCCGGACGACATCGCCGGCCTGTGCGCCTGGCTCCTGTCCGGCGAGGCCGGCTTTGTCACCGGCCAGAGCTTCGTGGTCGATGGCGGCATGACCCGCAAGATGATCTACGTCTGAACCGAGGCTCCTTCACCGCCGCCGGTCGATTCGAGTGTTCAGTGTCTCTCGAGAACACTTTTGATCTCGCCGATTCCGGCGTGCGGCCGGGTGTTTGAAGAGCCATCAGGTCTGGAAACCAAAGGTAAGCGAGCGCGCACCTTGTACCTAATCTGATGAAATACCTCAGTTCTTTGAGAATGATCTTTTTACATCTCGAGCGATAGAATCGTCTCTCGAACATGTCACAGCCCACGACCTATCGCCGGGCGCCGAACGGTCGCCCCTCGGTCGGATTCCAGCTGGAGGCGCCGCCGGGAGTCGAGCTGCGGGAGGGTCCCGCGCTGCAGTGCCGCGAGGCCCGATCGGACGGACGCGTCGTGGGCGAGCTCGAGGTCAGCGTATTTCCGGCCGCGCTGGTGATCGACCGCGACGGCATCCTCGCGGAGAAGGCGGTCGAGGCCATGGCCAGCCTGGCGACCCTGCGCCGCCCGGTGGCTCCCACCCCCATCTCACTCCCGGGTGCCAACGGGTTTCGCGCAGCGGCCGTGTGCAGCGCCGCGCTCCCCTACGTCTACTCGTTCGCGATCGCGCCCTCGGACCTCGGGGTCGACGGCGGGGTGTTGATCACGATCCGTGCCTCAGGGCCGGACTGGCCGGCAGCCGATCACGTGCTGCGGTCCCTGCGCGTGCTGACGCGCACCGGGCGCGTGGCGACCAACTGCGAGGCGAACGAGTCGCCGATGCTGCCGATGATCGCATCGAGCCGCGACGACGAGTAGAGCGCCCGGGCCGGTCGCCTACTGCATCAGCGAGCCACCGGTCCAGCTCGTCATCGGCGACACGAAGTGATCCGCGCCGCGCTCGCCCACATGCTGCGCACAGAACCAGCGCTCGCCTTCGGTGTCCTCGCGCACGGCCGCGCACATGGGGCACTGCGGCGACGTGTCGAGCGTCTCGGGGAAGCCGACGACGAGCGTGGGGCACACCGCCTGCTGAAGCACGCGGTTGGGCAGGTTCTTGTCGGTCGTGCGCGGGTTGTGCAACCCGAACTGGCCGATCACGATCAGGTCGGCCCGAATGTCGGCGGCGAGCTGAGCGATCTCGACCTCCGGCCTGCCGCGCCGCACGTGGAGCCGCGCGCGCCAGTCGGTGCCGAACTGATTGAACGTCTCGAGCGCGGGATGCACACGTTCCCACAGCGCCTGCTTGCACGCGTCGCTCGAGAACTTGCGCCGCTCGCACACGGTGAGGAAATGCAGCTCGGGGGCATCGTGTCGCGCGGCCTGATCGAGCGCGTGCTCGATCACGATGTCGGAGTACTCCGAGAGATCGATCCCGACGACGATGCGATACCGCCGAACGCGCTGAGGGCGGACGGCGTGCGGTGCGCGCACGACGTTCCCGGCGACGCCAAGCAAAGTAGGCTCATGATGTGGGGGCATGCCGCGGTTTCTGCATCCGGCGTGCCGCGGGTGAAGCGGTGCGCGCGCGTCGCAACCACCGATGTCGCACCACTCGATCCCACTCTGGCGCCAACCCGGCACGGCCCGGCGCCACCGGGGCGCTCCCTCCGCGCTCCTGCCGGCGCTCACACCGCGCGCGCGTGGTCGCTCGCGCCGCAGCTCCCGCTCGGGTAACACCGGGCGAGGGCGCACGGTCGCGATGCCACCAGCTGTTGAGAAGGCAGTCACGGTCGTGCCAACCTCGTGCGGTGCACGGTATCGATCGAGATGCACGTGAGGTTCGCTCGGTCGCGCCGCTGCTGGTCGAAGGACAGCTCATCGGCCCCGTCACGCTCGTACGCAACGGCGACAAGACGATCGGCGCGACCGATCCAGAGCTGTTGCGGCCGCACGTCGGCGCGCAGCTCACGGTGGCGACGATGCTCGACGGCTCAGCGACCGTCGCCGTCGGTAACTGGGGCCTCAGCCGTCACGCGGGGCTCGGGCTCATCGAGCTCGCGGCGCCGATCGAGTCCGGGCTCGATGTCCGTCCGCTCGATCTCGGCGCCGTGTGCGCGAGCGTCGATACGCGCGGCATGCCGTCCGTGCTTGTCGGCATCCTGCGCAACCCCGGCGGTCCGGGCTTCGTGCGCTCGTGGGTGCCCGTGCAGGTCGACAACGACGACGGCGCCGGCATGAGCGACGCCGTGCTGCGGCTGGCGAGCCCGCTCGAGGACGCGCACATGGGCATGGCCGTCGACGGTGCGTCGCTGTTCGCGTGGTTCCCGGCCAACGCTGCGCTCGGGCGCGCCAACGAGGTGCTCGTGCTCGGCATGGCGCAGGCGTATCGCGGGTTCGCCAAGCCGCGCGAGCGGCCGGTGCTCGCCGAGATCATCGGGCTCGACGATCTGGGCCGCGCGCTGATCGCGTCGCAGCGCAACGCCGAGCGCGAGCCCGAGCTGCGCCAGGTCGCGGGCGAGATCGTCGCCAAGCCGGAGGTCAAGCCCGAGCCCAAGCCGAAAGTCGCCGCCAAGCCCGAGGCCAAGGGCCGCAAGGGCTGACGCCGGGCGCCACGCCGCTTCCCCATGAACGTGCTACTCGGGCAGCGTGAAGATCGCGACCTGGAACGTCAACGGCATCCGCGCGAGATCCACCGAGGTGATGCGCTGGATCGATCGCGAGGAGCCCGACGTGATCTGCCTGCAGGAGACCAAGGCGTCTCCCGAGCAGGTCCCCGAGCCGCTGTTCTCGGTCGCCGGTTATCACGCGCACTGGCACGGCCACAAGGGCTACTCGGGCGTCGCGCTGCTCCTGCGCATGGCCAAGTACGGCGATGCGCCGACGTTCGTGCATCCGCCGTTCGATCTCGAGCATCGCATCGTGGTCGCCACCATCGGTGACATCGTGCTCGGCTCGGTCTACGTGCCCAACGGCGGCAAGGACATGCCGGCCAAGATGACGTTCCTGCGCGAGCTGGTCGCGTGGGCGGGCGTGCTCGAGGCCGAGGGCAAGCACCTGGTCCTGTGCGGCGACTTCAACGTCGCGCGCACCGATATCGACGTGCACCCGATGCTGCGCAAGCCGATGATCGGCCAGTCCTCGCCCGAGCGCTCGCTGATCGAGGCGCTGCTGGGCTATGGCCTGGTCGACGTCGGGCGCCACGTGGATCCCGACAACGATCGGCTGTTCACATGGTGGGCGCCGTGGCGCAACAATCGCCAGCGCAACATCGGCTGGCGGCTCGACTACGTCGCCGCCGCGCGGCGCCTCGTCGACGAGACCGTGCACTGCGTGGTGTATCGCGACGTCGGCACGAGCGACCACGCGCCGGTGATCGCCCACCTGCGCGACACGCCGCTTCCCGCCGAGGCTACGCCGGCAGCGCGCGGCTGACGGTGACCAGCTCGAAGCCGCGCGCGCGCAGTGCCGGCACCAGCTTGCGCACTGCCTCGACGGTGGTCTCGCCGCCGTCGCGCGCCTCGTGCATCAGAATGATGCTGCCGCCGCGCACGCGGGTCATCACGCGTCGGACCACCTCGTCGGCCGGCTTGCCCTTCCAGTCGAAGCTGTTGACGTCCCACAGCACGAGCCGCTTGCGCAGCCGTTGAAACACGCGCACGTTGCGCGGCGAGCGGCCGCCCCACGGAGGCCGGGCGACCCTCGGCGTCACGCCCGAGGCGCGCGCGATCGCACGGTCGGTGGCGCGCAGCTCGCGCTCCACGCTGCGCGAGCGAGCGAGCGGCAGGTAGCGATGGCGATACGTGTGATTGCCCAGCTCGTGGCCATCGCGCGCGATGCGAGCGACCAGGCCGGGATTGGCGTCGACGTCGCGGCCGACCACGAAGAACGTGGCGGGCACGCGCAGCTCGGCGAGCGCGTCGAGCAGCTGCTCGGTGTGCACCGGGTGCGGGCCGTCGTCGAAGGTCAGCGCGACGCGCGGCTGCGCGCGATCGCCGTGCGGGTCGGTGCCCATGATCCAGTCGACCGGGCCCTCGAAGCCGCCGTAGCACAAGAGGTAGAGCAGGCCAACGATCGCGGCAACGGTGACGACCGAGACAACGAGCAACATGCGCAGCAGGCAATGCGAGCGAGGTGCCGGCAGACTTTGGACCTGCTGCCGCGGGCTTGCGCTGCGGCATCGGCGCCAGGCTGACAGATCTTCGACGCTGTGTTCGAGGGCGAACCAGCGGGCTGCACAACGGCCCGATCGCGACCGTGAACGCGCGGCGACAGGCCACAACGCCACGCTTCACGACAATATTCGCGACAACGTTCGCAACATCTTTCCGAACAGCGTCGGATTCTCGTACAGCGAGCGCCGCGCCTGCGCGTCGGCCCGTCGACAACGATGTGGCGCGCTGCCACGTTGCGCCGGTTCTCGCCGCGATTGCCGTGACGTGCGTCGATGGCATACGCCGTGAACTGACGCCGCGGCATGAAGTCAAAGCTCCACGATGTGGGGCTGATCGTCGGGCTGATCGTCGGGCTGACCGCGACCTTGCTTGCGACATTCGTTGCGACACCGGCGCGCGCCGATCGGGGAAGTGGCGAGGCTGGGTCTGAAAGCTCGGCGGATGGCGATGGCGAGGACGCGCGCGACATCGACGACGACGGGCGGCATGTCGCAGTCGCCGCGGGCTGGGCCGCGCTCGAGCTCGCGATCCCGGCCTGGTACTACTGGCGCACGCAGGACGAGCAGGAGGTCGACTGGACCCGGCCGAGCTGGAAGGACAAGCTCACGCTGCACTCGGTCCGGTTCGACACCAATGCATTTCACGTCAATGCGATCCGCCATCCTCTGACAGGGATCGGCGACTACCAGTTCGCGCGCAGCAACGGGTTCTCGCCGCTCGAGTCCACGATCTTCACGTACCTCGCCGGGGCGCTCTGGGAGTTCTGCGTCGAGTACCGAGAAGACCCGTCGATCAACGACCTCATCATGAACGGCGCCGGCGGCCTCGCGATCGGCGAGCCGCTCTACCAGATCGGAAACCTGTGGCGAGGCGGCGAGCTGTCGCTCATCGACCGCATCCGCACCGCGGCGTTCTCGCCGTTCGCCGCGACCCAGGACCTGTGGCGCAGCCACCGCACATGGCACCGGCGGCGCGCATGGAGCGACTTCGCGGTCATCGCGGGAGCTGTCAGCCATCGCCTCGAGGACGGCGCCACGCGCCCCGAGCTGGCGATCGGCCTCGACATCGATGTCGTTCGCGACCGCGCGTTCGCGGCAGGCGGCGCGCACGACGGGCGGATCGCCACGGGTGCCTGGAGCCGGGTGGCGCTCGGTGCGCGGCTGGGCAACGCCGGCGCGGGCGCCGACGCCGTCGAGACGTCCTTTCGCTCGCGCACCGCGATCGCGGGCAGCTACACGCAGGACGACGACGGCAACGGCCGCCTCCTCGCGCTCGGCGCCGCGTTCACCTATCGCCGCGAGCGCCTCGCCCAGGGCGGCGACCACGTCGCCATCGCGCACTTGCTGGGCCCGCAGCTCCAGCTGTCGCGGCGCACCTCCGCGGGCGAGCTGCGCTGGGACCTCGCAGGCTACGTCGACTTCGGACTGATCGATGCGCACGTGTTCAGCCCGATCTCGCCGCTGCCGCCTCCGCCGCCCTACCTGTCGACCCTGCAGGTCGCGGGCTACTACGACGGCGGCGGCGCGACCGTCGAGACCCGCGTGCGCGGCGACCGCGGCCCGTGGCACGCCGAGCTCGAGCTCACCGGCCACCAGCTGTGGTCGCTCGACTTCGCCGACCGCGTGCAGCAGGTCGCCGACATCTCGCGCGCCGCCGAGCCGGCGACCGCGATCGCGATCCCGCCCACCCCGCACGGCGTGGCCGACCTGCGCCTGTACGGTCACGCCCAGCTCGGCATTCGCTCGGGCCCCTGGGGCCTCGCCGCCACCGCCGACGCTGCGGTCCGCCGCGGCACCTGGAGCGACCTCGAGCGCACGACGTATGACTGGTCGCTCGGCCTCCTCGCGACCGCGAATCTCTGATGGCTACAGGCGCACGTCGATGAACATCGGCCAGTGGTCCGAGGGGCCCGTGCGGACGACGCCGCCGAACGTGACGTCGAGCGAGCGGGTGTAGATCGAGTCGAGGCGGAACTCGAGGCCGTAGGCGTGCTCGGTCGGGCCCGAGCCGGCGCTCGAGAGCGAGAAGCCCAGGCTCGTCATGTAGGAGTCGACGATCGGGGCCTGGTCGCGCTCGGCGGCGAGCACCGGGACGCCACCGGCCCAGGTCATCCAGTTGGTGTTGAAGTCGCCCGCGACCAGGACGGCGTCCGCCGCGCCGATGACGGCGGGGTGGAGCTGCGCGATGCGGTCGCGTGGGTTGAGGCGCGTCTCGAGGTGGACGTCGATGATGTGCAGGATCTGGTCGCCGATGTGGACGTCGGCGGCGACGGCGATCCGCTGCACGCCGTTGTCGGCGAGTGGCAGGTCCATCTTCTCGATCGCCTCGAGCGGGTACGCGCTCATGACGGCGAGGCCGTGGGTGCCGTCGCCCTTGGTGCGCGCGGGGACGTAGACGTAGCCCAGGCCGAGCAGCGACGCGAGCTGGGCGGCGCGCGAGCGGCCCTCCTCGGGATAGCTCTCCTCCTCCTGGAACAGGAAGACGCCGGCGCGCGCGAGGGCGGGATCGCCGAGGATGGCATCGGCGATGCCCTGGGGATCCTGGCCGTACTCGGTGTTGTAGGTGACGACGCGCAGCGGATCCGCCGAGGCGGGGCGTGCGCTGCCCATGGCGCCGGGCGCGGCCCGCTCGGCTTGCATCGGCGCGCGCAGCTGGTCGATCGACTGCCAGGGCTGCGAGGGGCCGAGCTCCACGTCGCACGCGGCGAGCGTCATGACCGTGCACGCGGCACACGCCGCGCGGGCGGTCACAGCGTCCATCCGATGCTGAGGCCGAGCCAGGGCACGAGGTGATCGCCCTGGGCGGCCATCGCGTACGCGCGCAGCAGGAGCCCGCGGCGGTACTCGTAACCGGCGCACACCTCGGCGCCGAGCTGCGTCGTGGTCATGCCGTTCCACTCCGGCACCGGCGAGGGCGTCGTGCGGCGCACCAAGCTCGGCCCGAGCTGGAGGAACGCGGCGTGCGGGCCGCGCACGAGCGGATACAGCGTTGCGTAGGGCGCCACGGTGGTGAACCGGTCGCCGTCGAACGCGTAGTACGACGCGGCGGCGCCGACGGCGAGCCAGCGGCGGGGGCGGTAGTCGTAGCCCACGCCCCACAGGCCCGCGCGGCCGAGCAGGTCGATGTAGA